>NZ_WMBF01000002.1:0-76657 GCF_019400875.1 Streptomyces anatolicus
GCCCGCAGCCCCCGCGCCCCCATCTCGAGGAGGTGACCCATGGCCACCTCGCCGGACGAGCCGAGGATCGGCGCACGTGAGCAGGGAGCCTGCCTGGCGTTCGCGGTACGGCTGGTCTGGCGGGCGGACCGGCGCCGCCTCATCGAGGTGATCGCCGCCCAACTTGCCTCCGCCGTCGGCGTCTTGGCCCTGATCCTGCTGGTCAGGTCTGTTTTTGGAACGGTGACCAGCACGGGGCCGGGCGCGGGCGGCGGACGCGGGACCCTCGTCGCCGTCGTCCTCGTCGTCGCGATCGGTTCGTTGAGCGGAGTGCTGCGGCTGTTCAGCTCCTCGCGCAACCGGATCCTGGCGGCCAAGGCCGACCGCCACGTCATCAGCACGGTGCTCGCCTCGGCCTCCAGGGCGGAACTGGCCCGGTTCGAGGATCCCGTGTTCCACGACACCGTGCAGCGGGCGGTGTTCGCCTCCCGCTCACAGCCGACGATGGTGGTCGCCATGCTGATCGCGGCCTCGCAGGCGCTGCTCACCACCATCGCCGTCGGCACCGCCTTCCTGGTGATGGCCTGGTGGCTGCTGCCCGTCGCCCTGCTCAGCACCCTGCCGGTGCTGCGGGCCGCCCGCGCCGAACGCGACGCCGGATACGGACTGCACCGCAGGCTCGCCGAGGACCGCAGGGTGCGCCAGTACATCGAACAGCTGCTCACCGGCCGGGACGGCGCCAAGGAGGTGCGGGCGCTGGACCTCGGCCGGATCCTGCACGCCAAGTGGGACGTGGAGTACCAGCGCGAAATCGACGACACGGTGTCCTGGCAGCGCGGCTACCTGCGGACCCGCATCCTGGCCCGGCTGGGAGCGGACACGCTGATCCTCGCGGTCATCGGCTGCGTCTGGTGGCTGATCGGCTCGGGCACGCTCAGCCTGGCCACGGCGGTCGCCGCCGTCACCGGTCTCTTCCTGATGACCAGCCGGGTGCAGGCCCTCGGGGCTCTGTTCAACGGCATCGGCGAGGCGCTCTTCTACCTCATGGACCTGCGGACCTTCGCGGCCGGCACCGAACGCGCCACGGACAGCGAGGCGACACCCCGGCAGGCGGCCGCCTCACCCGCGGGGGAGTTCACCGCACTGAGCGCCGAGTCGATCGGCTTCACCTACCCCGGGGCGGCGCGGCCTGCGCTGCATGACGTCACCCTCACCGTCCGCAGGGGCGAGTTCATCGCCCTGGTCGGCGAGAACGGTTCGGGCAAGACCACCCTGGCCAAGATCCTCGGGGGGCTGTACCCGCCGGACTCCGGACGCCTGGTGCTCGACGGGACGCCGACGCCCGACCCGGCCCGGCTCCGCGAGACCTGCGCCCCCGTCTTCCAGGACTTTCTGCGCTACAAGTTCACCGCCGGGGAGTCCATCGCCTTCGGCCGCACCGACCTGCCCGCGGACACCGGGGCGATCGTCGCCGCGGCCGAACGGGCCGGCGCCCACGCCTTCCTGAAACGGCTGCCGCACCGCTACGACACCGTCCTCGGCAAGGAGTTCAGCGACGGCTGCGACCTGTCCCTCGGCCAGTGGCAGCGTCTGGCGCTGGCCCGGGCCTTCTACCGGGACGCGCCGTTCTTGATCCTCGACGAACCCACCGCGTCGCTCGACCCGCAGGCCGAGGCGCATCTGAGCGACCGTCTGCGGGCCCTGTGCGCGGACCGCACGGTGCTGCTGATCTCCCACCGGTTCGCCGCGGTGCGCGGCGCCGACCGGATCTACGTCATGGCGGACGGCCGCGTGGTCGAACAAGGGCGGCACGAGGAGCTGATGGCCGAGGACGGCACGTACGCGCGGCTCTACCGGCTCCAGGCACTGCCGTACCACGACGACACCGCTGTCGGCACCGACACGTCCCACCGGCGGCTGAGCCGCCGGTGAACGAGTGCCGAGGAGGCCGCTAAGCAGCACTCCCCTCGGCCACGGCACGTTCCCACGCGTACAGCTGTACGAGGTCATGCATCCGGTACCGGGCACCGCGCCCGGCGCGTTCCGCGCCGTCGGCGGGCGCGGTGGTGAGCAGGCTGGCGTCGACCAGCGCTTCGAGGTAGGCCTCGGCGACGTCCACCGGACAGTCCAGCAGTACGGCTGCGGCCTCGGCGGAGAACACCGCTGTCCCCAGCCGCGCCACCAGCCGGAAGGCCCGCCGGGTCGCCACCGGCAGCGTCGCGTACCCCGGCGCCAGGCTGTCGCGCACGGCGAGGTCGCCGATGGCCAGTTCGTCGAGCCGCCCCCGTTCGTCGCGCAGCAGCTCCGCCAGCCGGTCGAGCGGCCACTGTCCGCGGCAGGCGAGCCGGGTGCCCGCCACCCTCAGGGCCAGCGGACATCGCCCGCACAGCCGGACGATGTCGGCCGCCGCCTCGGGCTCCGCGGCGACCCGGTCCGCCCCGGCGATCCGCGCGAGGACCCTCATGCCGTGCTCGGCCGAGAGCGGCCCCAGCTCCACGGCACGCGACGGCCCCATCGTCGTCAGCCGGTTGCGGCTTGTGACAAGCACCGCCGGGCCGCCCACGCCGGGCAGCAGGGGCCGGACCTGACGCTCGGACGCGGCGTTGTCCAGCACCACAAGCAGCGCGCGCCCGGCCGTCACGGTGCGGTAGAGCGCTGCGAGTTCCTCCACCGAATCCCGTACGGGAGCCGCGGGGGCCACACCCAGGGCGCGGAGGAAGCGGACAAGGACCTCACCCGGCTCGGCCGGTGCCCTGCTCGTGCCCCGCAGGTCGACGAAGAGCCGGCCGTCGGGGAAGCGGTCGGTGAGCGCGTGCGCGGTGTGCACCGCGAGCGCGGTCTTGCCGATCCCCGCCATACCGGTGACCGCCACGACGGGCACGACGCCGCGGAGCGTCGCGGCCGCCGGAGTCAACTCCCGTGCCACCGCTCGCCGCTGTTCCTCCCGGCCGGTGAAGTCGGCGAGGTCGCCGGGCAGTTGCGCCGGAACGCGCGGCACGGCGGCCTCCACCGGGCCGGACGCCTCCTCGCAGGACGCGGCGATGCGCTGCCGCGCGTCGAGCCACGGCTCGGGCGGCAGCCCGCAGGCCGCCACATAGGCGCGCACGAACCCCGCGCGGGGCAGCGCGCCCCGGCCGAGTACGGCCGCGGTGGTGCTGCGCGCCAGATGGAGCCCGCACCGCCGGGCCCGTACCTCCAGTTCCCTGTACGTCAGTTCGGACCACGCCCTCAGCCGCCGCAGCAGCCGGATGAAATCCTCCGGTGTGCGGGCGTGCTGCGGGCTGAGTACCACATCGCTGTACGCCACCTTGCTTCTCCCCGTTCGGTACCGCGTGTACCTCCTCAGCTGTAGCCACCCGGCGTTGTTCGGCATCGGGGAAGCGGCGTCGTACAAACAGATCCCGAACAACCCGCCGTGCCGTCCGGAGCACTGGTGCCGGTCCGCGAGCTCCTGAAGAATGTGACGTCACCGCGCTCACGGTGGCACGGGGGACATCGGGGAGGTGCGGCGATGCCGCGCGGAGAACGCCCGCTGGATGCGCAGGACGGTCCGTTATACGCGTTCGCTCTGGGACTGCGCCGGCTGCGGCAGAGAGCCGGCAGCCCCCCGTACCGGACCCTGGCCGAACAGGCGCACTACTCCGTGTCGACCCTGTCCTCCGCGGCGTCCGGGCAGCGGCTGCCGACGCTGGCGGTGACGCTGGCGTACGTACGCGCCTGTGACGGCGACGTGGTGGAGTGGGAGCGGCGCTGGCGGGAGGTGGCGGAGCGGCTCGGCGAGGAGGCCTCCGTCGCAGACGCGGAAGGCGATCGCGGTGCCTCCCCGCCGTACGCGGGCCTGCGGCCGTTCCGCGAGCAGGACGCGGAGCGGTTCTTCGGCCGCGAGCAGCTGGTGGAGGAGTTGGCCGGCCGGCTGAAACGGCAGCGGTTCGTGGTGGTGATCGGGGCGTCGGGCTCGGGCAAGTCCTCGCTGCTGCACGCGGGCCTGGTGCCGAGGCTGCGGTCGACGGGGGCGTCGGTGGTGGTCCTGACGCCGGGGTGGCGGCCCCTGGAGGAGTGCGCGGTACGGCTGGCCGGGCGCGCCGGGGTCACCGCTGGCGCCCTCTACGAGGAACTGCGCCGGGACCCGGAGAACCTGGGGCGCGCGGTACGGCAGGCCACCGCCCGTTCCGGACCGGACTCCGGCGAACTGGTGCTGGTCGTCGACCAGTTCGAGGAGATCTTCACCCTCTGCCGGGACGACACCGAACGGAACCGCTTCGTCGAGGCGCTGACCACCGCCGCCTCCCACGGACCGGGCCGCTGTCGGGTGGTCCTCGGCGTCCGGGCCGACTTCTACGCGCACTGCACCCGCAACGCGCCGCTGGTGACGGCGATGCGGGACGCGCAGGTGCCGGTCGGGCCGATGAGCCTGGAGGAGCTGCGCCGGGTCGTGACGCAGCCCGCCGTGCGGGCCGGACTGACCGTCGAGGGCGCGCTCCTGGCGACCCTGACGGCACAGGCGTACGGGCAGGCCGGGGTGTTGCCGCTGCTGTCGCACGCCCTGCTCCAGACCTGGCGCCGCCGCCGGGGGAACGCGCTCACGCTGGCGGCGTTCGAGGCGGCCGGCGGTCTGGAGGGCGCCCTGGCCCGCACCGCTGAGGAGTTCTACCGGCACCTCGACCCGGAGCAGCGGGACCTCGCCCGGGCGGTGTTCGTACGGCTGACCGCGCTGGGCGAGGGCACGGAGGACACCCGGCGCCCCGTCGTGCGGGCGGAGCTCGCCGGTCTCGCCGGGGCCGACGACGGCCGGATCGCCGCCGTCCTGGACGACGCGGCCGCGGCACGGCTGGTGACCCTCGACCGCGAACAGGTGGAGCTGGCCCATGAGGCGCTGATCCGCTGCTGGCCCCGGCTGTACGGCTGGCTGGCCGAGGACCGGGAGGCCACGCGTACGCTGCGCAGGCTGACCGACGCGGCACAGACCTGGGAGGCGCTGGGGCGGGACGCCGGAGCGCTGTACCGCGGCGCCCGCCTCGACCTGGCAGGCGCCCTCGAGCACCGCTCGTTGTCCGGGCTCGAGCGGCGGTTCCTCGACGCGAGCCTGGCCGCCCGGGAGGCCGAACAGGACGCGGCCCGGCGCCGGATCTGGCTCCGGCGTGCGGCGGTCGCGGTGCTGAGCGTCCTGCTCGTCCTCGCGAGCGTGACCGCGTTCCTCGCCGTGCGGGCGCAGCGGATCGTGGACCACCAGCGCGACACCGTCAGTTCGCAGCGGGCCGCCGAGAAGGCCGCGGCCCTGCGGACGCTCGACCCCGCCCTCGCCGCGCAGGTGGGGCTGGCCGCTTATCGGCTGGCTGCCACGCCGGAGGCCCGCGGTAGCGTCCTGAGCACCTATGCCACTCCGTACTCCACGACGCTCGCCGGGCAGACGGGCAGGATCGCCGCTCTGGCGTTCGGCGCCGACGGCCGCGTCCTGGCCGTCGTCGGCACCGACCGGACGCTGCGGCTGTGGCGGGCCACGGACCCGCACCACCCGCGCCCGCTGGGTAAGCCTTCGCAACCGGCCGGCCAGTTCAGCGCGGTCGCCGTCAGCGCCGACAGCCGGCTGCTGGCCGCGGGCGACGAGGACGGCGACGTGACGGTGTGGAACATCGGCGACCCACGGCGGCCACGGCTCACGGCACGACTGCCGGGCGACGCCGGTGCGGGTGCCGGTTCGGGCGGTGGTCCGAACGCCACTGCGAATGGTGGCGTGCATGATGGTCAGGACGCCGGCCCGGACCCCGGCCGAGACGCCGGCCCGGACGCCGGACCGGTCGTCTCGCTCGCGTTCGCTCCCGACGGAAGGACCCTTGCGACGGCCGCCCGCGGCGCGATCCGGCTGTGGGACCTCGCCGGTTCGCGCACACCGCGCGCCCTCGCCACGCGGCGCGTACCGGCCGCCGTCACCGCGGGCGCCTTCACCCCCGACGGCCGGAGGCTGGCCACGGGCCACGCCGACCGGACGCTGCGGCTGTGGAAGACCGCCGCGCCGGGCGGGAAAGTACGCCCCCTGGCGTCCTTGGACGCACCCGGCGGCGAGGTGAGAGCGGTGACGTTCGCTCCGGGCGGCCGACGACTGGCGACCGGAAGCACCGACTTCTCGGTGCGGCGGTGGGATGTGAAAAGCCCGCGCGAGGGCCGCGTGGTGGAGACGCTCGAAGGGCACACCGACACGGTCAACGCGCTCGGTTACAGCCCCGACGGCCGCACGTTGGCCAGCGGCAGCACCGACGCCACCGTGCGCCGCTGGGCCGTCGCGGGGCCCGGCCCGGCCGGCCCGCCGACGGTCTTCACCGGCCACACCGGCGGCGTACGCGCCCTGGCCTTCCACCCCGACGGCCGCAGCCTGGCCAGCGGGAGCGAGGACCAGACCGCACGCCTGTGGGACCTGCCAGGACCGGCCCTGACCGGGCACACCAGCTCGGTGTACTCCGCCGCCTTCAGCCCTGACGGGCGCTCCCTGGCCACGGGCAGCTACGACCGCACCGTGCGCCTGTGGCCCCTCGCGGGCGGACGCGTCCCAGGCCCGTCGGCCGAACTCACCGGCCACAAGGGCCCGGTCAACTCGGTGGCCTTCCGCCCCGACGGCCGCACCCTGGCCAGCGGCAGCGCCGACGGCTCCCTGCGGCTGTGGAGCGTGGGCACGACCCGGCGGCCCCGCCTGCTGCGCGCGGTCCCCTGCCGCATAGGCCATGTCAACGCGGTGGCGTTCAGCCCCGACGGCCGCACCCTGGCCACCGGCGGCGACACGGGCACGGTCCGCCTGTGGGACACGACGGACGTACGGCGTCCCCGCCCGCTGGCATCGCTGACCGCACCCGGGGGCGTCGGCTCCCTCGCCTTCGCCCCCGACGGCCGGACCCTGGCCTTGGCGGAGCACGACCACACCGTCACCCTGTGGCAGGTGGGCGACCGCCGCCGCCCCGTGCGCAAGGCGGTCCTGACCGGGCACTCCGACGCCGTGAAGAGCGTCGCGTTCAGCCCCGACGGCCAGGCCCTGGCCTCGGGCAGCGAGGACCGCACCATCCGCTTGTGGGACCTCACGGGCCCGGACCGACCCGTCCTGCGCGACCGGCTCGACGGCTACACCGACGGCGTCATGTCCGTCGCGTTCGCGCCGGACGGCCGGACGCTCGCCGCCGCCAGCTCGGACCACACCACGCGGCTGTACGACGTGACCGACCGCACCGCCGTCGAACTGGCCGTACTGTCAGGCCACACCAAGGCCGTCGACACGCTGTCCTTTGGCCCGGACGGGATGCTGGCCACCGGCAGTGAGGACTGGACCGCGCTGCTGTGGGACACGGACGTGCAGCGCCTCACCGCCCGCGTCTGCGACACGGTCTGGCCCGCCATGTCGCGAGCCCAGTGGCGGCAGTACTTCCCCCAGCACTCGTTCCAGCCCCCGTGCTGAGCGATCGACCGCGGCGGAGCCGTCGACGTCAGTCCCTCGGTGTCGGCACGGCGCAGGCATCGGCGATCGCCTGCGTGTCCCAGTAGAACGGGCGGACTTCGGTGATCCGCCCGTCCTTGACCGTGATCGCCTGCAGAATCGGGAAGCTGAGTTCACGGCCGGTCGCGCGGGCGCGGGCGCGGACCTGGGTGAGCACGACCGCGGTCTCATCAGTGGCGAGGAACTCCTGCTCCACCATGTCGAACGACTCCCAGACCTCTCCCATCATGAGGAAGAACCGCGTCATGCCCTCGTGCCCACGCCACGTGCCGCCATAGGGCAGAGCAGCCGCCTGATGCAGTTCGACATCCGGCGCGAAGAAGGGGGTGAGCAGATCGAACGAAGCCTCGCCGGGGCCGCCCGCTGCCAGGTACTCCGCCTCAGCCGCGTACATGCCGGTGAGAACCGTCGCTGATTCCGTAGTGGATGACATCGTCATGCCGCCAGCATGGGCACCACAGCCCAACCCTGCTGGCGACAATCGGACATCGAATGCTCAGTCCTGGTGCAGTTCGTTGCGGCCCGGCCCGCCGGAGAGCTTGTCGGTGCCCGTGCCGCCCCACAGCACGTCGTCACCGCTGTTGCCCCAGAGCGTGTCGTTGCCCGCTTCGCCGTACAGGGTGTCGTTGCCCTTGCCGCCGAAGAGGACATCGGCACCGCCCTTGCCGCGCAGGACGTCGTCGCCGTCCTCGCCGTGCAGGGAGTTCTCCTCGGCGGTGCCGGTCAGGGAGTCGTTGCCGGGGCCGCCGAAGCAGTCCTGGCTGCAGCGGGTGAGGGTGTCGTTCCCGGCGTCGCCCCACGGGCCCATGCCGAACGGGCCGCCACCGCCGTCGAGGCGGTCGTCGCCCTCGCCCCCGTGCAGCAGCGCGGACTCCGACGCCTTGATGACGTCGTTGCCCTTGCCGCCGTAGATCCCGGCCCAGGCCTGGCTGTCCGGCGTGAGGGTCGCGGTGTCGTTCTTGTCGCCGAGGTCGATGTCGTAGCTGTCGGAGTCGTCCGAGTTCTCCGGGATCTTCACCGCGCAGCGCACAGCGGTGTGGTCACCCTCTTCGGGGTAGGCGCACTCGTCCCACTCCGCCGCGTCGGCGGAGATGGTGATGTCGTACCGGTCGTGGAAGGTGAGGACGTAGTAGGAGTCGTGCTCGCCGCGGTGGTCGATCTCCTCGTCGACCGTCACCTTGTTCTGCTGGCCGGGCGCCGCCTTGTACCAGAGCTCGCCGTCCGCGACGACGACGGAGGTCGTGGCCTGGGCGGCGGAAGGGGCGGCCTGGACGGTCGACGCCGTTAAGCAGGCCGTGCCGAGAGCCAGGGCGAGGGTGGCGGTGGCTGCGACGGTGCGGTGAACGCGCATGCGGAAGTGGCCTTTCAGGCTGGGCGTGTGCGGTGGGTTTCTGGTCACCCGGTGAGACAGCGGGCCCAGGAACGCAGTTGCCCGGCGGCTCATGAACAGCGGCTGACGGCGTGGTGACCGGAACGTGGGACCTGCCTCGGGGACCGCGAGTACCGGGAGTACCAGGAGTACCGTCGGTACCGCGAGTACCGTACGATTTCTCGTACATGGTACGGCTGGAGGCTGCCGGAAAAGTGTGTGTCCGTGGCAGTCTCTAGTCAGTCGTCTGTCATGTGCGGGCGGGGCAAGGAGGAACGACCGAATCCGACCGCGGAATGTCCAACGGGGTGTCTAGGAGCGACTGATTCCGTCTTCGGAATGTCCAACGGGGTGTTGTCTCACGATTGATTACGTGACATTGAATGACTCCGAGCGCCGGCCTGACCAGCCCGCTCACGGGAGTCAGCCGTGCGGGAGGCCATCGGCCCCGCGCAGCGACTGATCCCGCTCGTCCGGCCCGCCCGTCCGACCCGCTCGTCTTGACGCGCCGCCCTCGGGGCGGCTTGCGGAGCGTGGCGTGGGCACGCCTCGGAGCATCGCAGGCCTGACTACCATCCGCTGCACTCACTGTGTGAGGAGTCCCCATGCAAGCGTTAGGTGTACTCGTCGTCGATCGCCACCCCGTGGTCAGGTATGCGCTGTCGTCACTGCTCGACACGAGAGTGGCCTGGACAGCGGAGGCCGCCACGAGCGACGAGGCGTGGAACGCCGTCAAGTCCTCCCGCCCGGGGGTCGTCGTACTCGAACTGGAACTGGACGGCGCGACCAGCGGCGCCGATCTGTGCCAACGGGTGAAGGCGATGGAGAACGCGCCCCGCGTCGTCGTCTTCACCGGGGACACCTCCCCCGGGGCCGTCGTCTCCGCCATATCGGCGGGGGCCGACAGCTTTCTGCACAAGAGCGTGGGCAGCTCGGAACTGGTGGACGCGGTGGTGCGCACGTACAACGGCCAACGCATGTGGATACTCGGCAAGAACGAACGCGAACACGTGGATGTGCGCAGCGTCATGCCCGATGGGCTGCCTGCCATCACCCGCCGGGAAGAGCAGGTCCTGAGCCTCGTACTGCGCCGCTACACCAACGAGGAAATCGCCAGCGAACTCTCCCTTGCCTCGCAGACCATAAAGAACCAGGTCAGCAGCGCCCTGCGGAAACTGGGCGTCAGTGGCCGACGTGAACTGTTCCGCAAGTACTCCTCTCCGACCGGGGTGACCACCGGCGCCCGGGGTTGACCGGCCGGCCCCCGCCCGTGCACGTCATCGCGGCCCGCCCGGACGTTCCCGGACGAACTCGCGCGCGCCTGCCCGTGCGCCGGGGGAGTCGAGGATCCCGGACAGCAGCTCGCGGTGCGACCGGTACTCGTCCGCCAACTCCCCGTCGCGCACCCGAGCGAGGACCCCCTTGCTCGCGAGGACGGCGTGGTCCGCGTGCGCGGCGATCTTCTCCGCCAGCTCGCAGGCGGCCGTCAGCGCCGTCCCCGGGGGCACGACACGGTTGACCAGACCCAGCGCGAACGCCCGCTGGGCGTCGATCGGTTCGCCGGTCAGTGCCATCTCCATCGCCACGGCCGGCGCGATCGCGCGTGGCAGCCGCAGCAGTCCGCCGGCCGCGGCCACCAGGCCTCGGCGCAGCTCGGGCAGCCCGAACACCGCGTCGTCCGCCGCCACCACCATGTCGCAGGCGAGCACCATCTCGAAACCACCGCCGACCGCCGCACCCTCCACGGCGGCGATCAGCGGCTTGTCCGGCGGCTGCTCCGTCAGACCACCGAAGCCACGCCCGGGCAGGGAGGCGCGCTCGCCGCGGGCGAAGGCCCCGAGGTCCATGCCGGAGCAGAACGCCGGCGGGGTGCCGGTGAGGACGCCGAGCCGCAGCTCCGCCCGGGCATCCAGTTCCGTGAAGGCGGCGGCCAGCCGTTCGGCCATGGCGCGGGTCAGCGCGTTGCGCACGCGCGGCCGGTTCAGCTGGATCACGAGCACGGGGCCGCGGCGCTCGACGAGCACGTCCGCGTCGCTCCCGCTGCCCGCGTCGGCCGAACGGTCCTGCCCGAACTCTTCGGTCATTGCTTCTGCCCACCCTGAATCGCTGCACTCTACGGGGGTCGGAACCCTCAGCGTAGTGACGGTTCCACCGGCTACCTACGCCCTGGAAGTACTCGTCCCGCGGCCCGTTTGAGTACCCCCAATGCCTGTACGGGCAGGTTCGGGCACGCTCGGTGCGCCCGAGGCCGGGAGCGGCTGGTCGCCTCTCCCGGCCTCGGTCACCTCCGGCGTCGGACGGTCACTGCCTGCGGTAGACGGACACCGCGTCCCTGCTGTCGTAGTGGAACGGCTCCTTGCGCCAGCCTCCCCAGCGGTCCTCCAGCGTCAGGCCGCCCAGACGGGCCATCAGGTCCTGCTCCGACGGCCACACGAACCGCATGGTCGCCGCGATGATGCGGTTGCCCTTCTCGCTCATGATGACGTCCGTGCGCTTGACCATCTGCGTCGTCGGGTCGACGTGGTTCATCTCGAACCAGGCGAGCCGCGGGTGCCCGGCCAGTCGGCCGGAGATGCGGAACGGCTCGGTCATCCCGTAGTCGTTCTGCCGCCCGCGCTGGTAGTACGTCATGTCCGGCACGATGTTCTGGACCACGAGCCGCCCGCCGGGCTTGAGCCGCTTGGCGCTGTTGGCCAGGCAGCGGGCCTGTTCGTCCTGGTCGGGCAGGACGAACAGGGTGGCGAGGGCGATGAAGATGACGTCGTACTCCTCCTTGACGTCGACATCGGCGAAGTTGCCCTCGAAGACCTCGATCCGGTCACCGCCGGGCTTCTCCTTGAGCTTCAGCAGCATCTTCGGTGACGCGTCGATACCGGCCACCCGCACGCCGCGCTGCGCGAGCGGCAGGGCGACGCGGCCCGTCCCGATCCCCAGTTCCAGGGCGGTGCCGCCCTTGGCGAGGCCCGCGAGGAAGTCCGCGGCCTCCTCGGCGTCGTCGCGGCTGTCATCGGGGGTCCAGCTGTCCCAGATGTCGGCGTACCGGTCCCACTCCTCCGCCGCCTCTTCCTGCCACTGCTTGCTGGTCTTGCGACCGGTGTGCGCATCGGACATGTCGTCACTCACCTTCCATCACGTGGAGAAAACGCGTTGTCGACCCGTGGCCCCGATGAGTCATCCCATGGCCTTGGCGAATCCGGACTCGGGCAGCCGGCCCGCCTTCACATCGGTGAGCGCGCCGTCGAGCGCCTCGGCTATCTCCGCCACGTCGTCCTCGGTGATGACGAGCGGTGGCATGAGCATCAGATTCGGTACGACGCGCAGGCTGGAGCTGAGCACACCTCGGCTCTCCAGGGTCATGCGCAGCTGGTTCACCTTGCCCGGGGACCACGCCGGACCGCCGGGCTCGCCCAGCTCCAGGCCGCAGAACAGACCCAGGGCGCGGAAGGCCCTCAGCTCGGGGTGCTGTGCCTGGAGCTTGCCGAGGGCGGAGAGAAGATCGGCCTCGCGGCGGCGTACGTTCTCGAGCACGCCGTCCTCGGTGAGCGCTCCGATCACCGCGAGCGCCGCCGCCGCGGCCACCGCGTGGCCGTCGTTGGTCGAGCCGACGCTGAGCGCGGTGTCGCCCGTGGTGCGCTCGTGCAGCTGGTCGTAGAGGCGGTCGTGGATGGCGACGGCCGCCATCGGCACGTACCCCGATGTGATGCCCTTGCCCAGGGTGATGATGTCGGGGGAGACGTCGGGCAGTTGGCCGGCGCGGGTGAAGTCGCCGACCCGGCCCATGCCGGTGACGACCTCGTCGAAGATCAGATGGATGTCGTGCTGACGGCAGAACCGGCCCAGGGAGCCCAGGTACTCCGGGGAGAGGATGTGGCCGCCCTCGCCGACGACGGGCTCCACGATCACCGCGGTTACCCGCTCCGGGCCGAACTCGGTGATCAGCCGTTCCATGTCGCTGACGCCCTCGGTCGCGCCCGCCGAGAACGGGCCGGGAGCGTGGTGCACCTCGGGGAGCATCGGTCCGGTCTGGTGGTGCAGGTAGGGGACACCGGTCACCATGCCGGCGCCAGGACCCTGCCCGTGGAAGCCGTCCCACATGGCGAACACGGCCATGCGCTCGGGCTGTCCGGCCCGCAGCCGCAGGAAGCGCGAGAGCTGGAGCGCCATCTCCACCGCCTGGGCGCCGTTGCTGGCGAACCGGACGTGGTTGATGCCCTCGGGCAGATGGCCGACGAGGGCCTCGGCGCAGTCCAAGGTGACCTGCGCGGGGCGTCCGTAGCCGTAGCTGTTGGCAAACGGCAGCCAGTCCAGCTGCTGCTTGATGGCCTCCTTGACGCGGGTGTTGCCGTAGCCGAGCGTCACGTTCCACAGCCCGGAGCGGCCGTCCAGGTACCAGCGTCCACCGGCGTCACGGACGCGCACGCCGTCGCCCTCGGTGAGCAGGTCGTCGCGGGACAGCGCCTTGAGGTACGGGCGCGGCACGCCGCTGTTCCACAGGGCGTAGTCGGCGGGGTCAATCACGATGGGTCCCTTTCTCTGCTGGAGACGTGCTGGTTCTGTGCTGTCTCTGCTGTCTTTGCTGTCTTTGCTGGATACGTGGCTGGTTCTGTGCGGGGAGCGCACACCCGTGTCAGCCGGGGCCGAGCCCGAGCAGGCGGGCCGCGTTGCCGTACAGCCAGCGGTCCTTGATCTCGTCGCCGAGATCAAGGGCGGCGACCTGCCGGGCGAGCGCGGCGACCGGATCGGCGTTGACCCAGGTCGCCGAGCCGAACAGGACCCGGTCGCGCAGCACCGTGGTGCCGTACAGGAGCAGGGACTCCCAGCCCGATCCGGGGCGGGCCATCCACTGCGGTCGGTGGGAGGAGATGTCGAGGTAGACGTGGCGGTGCCGCTGGGCGATGGAGATCAGCTCGAGGACCCAGGGCCAGGCGGCGTGCCCCGCGACGATCGGCAGCCCGGGGTGGCGCAGGGCGATCCAGTCGACGTTGCGGGGATGGCACAACTCGGCCGCGTGCCGCGAGAAGTGGTGCCCGGTGTGCAGCCACAGCGGCATGCCCAGCTCTCGCGCCCTGCGGTAGACCGGGTCGTACGCGGTGTCGCGCGGGTCGAGGCCCTGCCAGAACGGGGTCACCGCGAAGCCGCGCATACCGAGGAGATGGCAGCGTTCCAGCTCGGCGACGGCACGGCCCGGGTCGGTCAGGTCGATGCCCGCCCAGGCCTGGAGCCGGTCGGGCGCCTTGGCGGCGACGGCGGCGACACGGCTGTTGACGTCGTCGCCGTCGGCGGTGGCGCCGCCGCAGCTCATCAGGATCTGGTGGACGACGCCGTTGTCGTCCATGGTCCTCAACAGCGCGTCGGTGTCGACGCGTTCGGGCTCGCCCGAGACGAGCAGGTCGACGGCACCGTCCTGGTCCCCGGCGTCGAGGAGGGCACGGAAACGCGGGTAATCGGCGCCGAAGACCGCGGTCGCGTGCCGGCCGAAGGCGCGCAGGTACGTCGGGGCCACCGCGCCGAGCCCGCGGAAGTACGTCCGCCAGCACTCGCGGTCCAGGGAGAGCGCGCAGACGTCGACGACCCGGTGCACGGGGGCGGCCGGCTCAGCGGACGCGGTCACGGGTGACCTCGATCCCGGCGGCCACGCGGTCCCAGGTGTCGGGCGTCACGCCCTGGGCGCGCAGCGTCTCCTTGCGGACCTTGCCCGTGTCCGTCACCGGCAGCTCGGACAGGACGCGCAGATAGCGCGGCACCATGAAGTGCGCCATGCGAGGCCGCAGGTACCCGATGAACTCCTCCGGGTCGAAACGGGCCCCGGGCCGGAGCACGAGGGCGGCCAGTATCTCGTCCTCGGCGAAGTCGCTGGGCACCGCCACGGCGGCGGCGTGCGCCACGGCGGGGTGGCTCAGCAACTCGGCCTCCACCTCCATCGAGGACACGTTCTCGCCCCGGCGCCGGATGGCGTCCTTGATGCGGTCCACGAAGAAGTAGTCGCCGCCGGGCTCCCGCACCACGGCGTCCCCGGTGCGGAACCAGCCGTGCCGCCAGGCCGCCGCGGTCGCCTCCGGCATGGCGTGGTAGCCGTGGAAGAGCGACCAAGGCCGGTCGGCGCGCAGCACCAGCTCACCCACGCTGCCGTCCGGTACGTCGATGCCGTACGCGTCGACCACCCGGCACTGCACCCCCGGCCGCGGTCGCCCGCAGCTGCCCGTGCGCCGGGGATTGAGCGGCGACACCAGCGGCGCCGACGTCTCGGACATGTTGAAGCCGGTGTAGACGTCCACGCCGAAGCGGCGGCCGAAGTCCAGGGCCTGGCGCGTCAGCGGTATCACGCACGCGGCCCGCAGTGGGTGTTCGGCCTCGTCCGGCCGGGGTGCCAGGCCGAGCAGGAAGTCGACCATCGCGCCGAGCAGGGTGCACATGGTCACCCCGTGGCGGCGCACCACGTCCCAGAACTCGCCGGTGCGGAAGTTCTCGGTGACGACGATCGAGCCCCCGAACAGGAGCATGCAGTAGGCCACTTCGGTACCGCCGCCGTGGCAGAGCGGCAGGTTGAGCAGGTACCGGTCGTCCTCGCCGATGTCGTCGTCGAGGAGCGCGGTCACCGTCGAGTAGTGGTGGACGTAGGAGACCAGGACGCCCTTGGACGGCCCTGTGGTGCCCGAGGTGTAGATCACCGCCATGGTGTCCCAGGGCGCGACCGGCCGCTCGGGCGGCACGAAGTCCTCCGGCAGGCCCCGCAGCGCCGCGGGGCCGTGGACGCGCGGGGCGCCGGGCAGCGCGTCCGGCCAGGGCGCGTCCGGACCGCCGCCGAGGACGACGACCTCCTGGAGACGGCCGGCGCCGATGTGCTGGAGCCGCTCCACGAGCTGCGCGTGCACCACAAGGACCCGGGCCCCCGAGTTGCCCAGCACGTGCTCCAGGAGCGCGCCCCGGTAGGCGGTGTTGACGGGAACGTGGACGGCGCCGAGCAGATTGACGCCGTACCAGACGCGCAGCGCGTCCAGGCCATTGGGCAGCCAGCACAGCACGGTATCGCCCTGGCGCACGCCCAGCCGGTGCAGGGCGGCGGCGGTGGCGCGCGCGTCGTCGTGAGCCTGCCCGTACGTCCAGTGGGTGCCGTCCTCGAAGACGGCGTACACACGGTCGGGGTGGGCCTTGGCGCGGGTGGCGAGCAGCGCGCCCGTGACGCAGTGCGCGGCGTCCGGTACCCGGGCGTCCCCCGGCGGGAGGATCTCGACGAGGCGGTCGGCCGCGTCGCCGGGCGCCACGTCGAGATCCCGCGCCGCCGGAGCCGGTGACGTCGTGGGGCCCGTCATTCAGGGATCCCGGGCACGTCGACCATGTGACCGCCGGAGGCGTCGTAATGGCGCAGCGTCCGCAGGTACTGCTCCCAGTTGACCAGGGTCTGGGCGCTCCTGCTGACGGGGCGTACCGGTATCAGCGGGCCGATGCTGACGGCGGGCGGGCGGGTGAGGGCCCACAGCACGACATCGGCGATGTCCGAGGGGTCCAGCAGATCCGTGACGCCCACCCCAAGGGACTCGGGGTCCTGCGCCAGGTCCGTGCGCACCCAGCCGGGCAGCACGGCGATGGCGCGGACCCCCAAGTGCCGGTTCTCCAGGTCGATTTGCGCGGACAGCGCGTTCAGGGCGCGTTTGGTGATGGAGTACGGGGCCGACCAGTCGGCCTGGAGCAGACTGCCCTCCGAACTGATGTTGACGATCCAGCCGTGCCCGCGCTCGCGCATCCCGGGGAGCACCGTGCGGGCCAGCAGGAAGGGGACGTCCAGATTGAGGTGGAAGGCCTGCCGCCAGTGGCGGGGGTTGGTGTCGTGGATGGGGCCGGTGCGGGCCAGGGCGGCGTTGTTCACCAGGATGTCGACGGGGCCGAGGGCCCGCTCGGCGGCGGCCACCGTCTCCTTGGGCGCGCCGTCGGCCGACAGATCGGCGATGAGCGTGACGGCGGGCACCTCGTGCCCGGCCACGTCACGCTCGACGCAGGCCAGTTGGTCCTTGCGGCGGGCGACGAGGGCGACGGAGGCGCCGGCCGCCGCCAGCGCGCGGGCGATGCTCGCCCCGATGCCGGACGAGGCGCCGGCGACCAGTGCCACCTTGCCCTTGAGGGGCCTGTCCTCGGTCACCTGTGGTCCCCTTCCGGCACGGCGGGGCGGGGGCGTGGTACGCAGGGCGTCACAGCCGGGTTCCTTCCTCGAAGGGTGTGCGGGGATGGGCCAGGTTCGGCAGTCCGGCCAGGCAGTGACCGCCGCCGTCGACGCGCAGCTGGGCGCCGGTGAGCCCGGCTGCGGCGGGGCTGATCAGGTAGCAGACGAGAGCTGCGACCTCCGTCGCCTCGCTCATCCGGCCGGTCGGCACGAGCCGGTTGGTGGCCGCCAGGAACGCGGGGTTGGTGACGTCCGTCATCGGGGTGCGGACGAAACCCGGAAGCACGCTGTTGGCCCGCACCTTGTGCCGGGCCGCCGAGGTCGCGAAGTGGGTGGTGAACTGTGCGGTCGCCGCCTTGCTGAGCCCGTAGCTCGCCAGGTTCGCCACCGGCGCGCTCACCGCGGCGAGCGAGGAGACGGCGGCCACGGCCCCGCCCCGGCCCGTCGCCGCCCAGTGCTCGAGCAAGGCGTCGCACATACCCGCGTACGACAGGGAGTTGAGGGCGAGCAACTGCCGGCGGTTGGCGGAGTTGTCACCGGCGCCGTCGAAGCGGACGGCACCCGCGCCGTAGGCGAGCGCGTCGACGCCTCCGGCGCGCTCCCACGCCTCGTGCGCGAGGCCGCTGGCCCGCGCCGGGTCGGCCAGGTCGGCGGTCAATACCCAGGCCGTGCGCCCCAGTTCGCGGACCTCGGCGGCGAGCTTCTCCAGCTCGGGGCGGCGGCGCGCGGCCAGGACGACATCGGCGCCGCGTGCCGCGCACTCCCGCGCGATGCTCGCCCCGATGCCGCTGCTGGCGCCGGTGACCAGGACCACACGGCCGGTCAGCCGGAACGGATCGGGCACCGCGGTGCCGTCGCCCGCGGCGGTGGACGCGGCCGGTCGCGGCGGGCGTGCCGAAGGCATGGGCACGATGCTCGCGTCGAGTCCGCCGTCCAGCGGCAGCGTCTCGCCCGCGACATTGCCGAAGCCGCGCGAGGCCAGCAGGCGCAGTGCCGACGCCAGTTCCTCCGGGGCGACGGGGCGGCGGGTGACCAGGTGGCGCAGCAGTTCACCCGCCGCCTCGCCGGTGAGCGCGTGCCCGAGGAACGGGGTGTAGCCGACGCGCACCGTGTTGGCGAGCACGCCCCGGCTCGCGCAGTGCTTGGCCAGGTGCTGCCACCACGCGTGGTCGGCGGCCCGCTGGGCGGCGGCCTCCGGCTCCGCGTCGTCGTGGACGTGCGGGCCCGTGTCGGTGACCAGGACGGCGCGGCCCTCGCCCCGTCGGGCCATGGCCTTCAGGACCCGGGCCACGTGGGTGCGGCGCAGCGGAGGTGAGGGCCGGGCGCCGAGTGCTTCGTTGCCGATGGCCACGACGCAGTACACGTCCGGGGGCTGGGTCGCGTACGCGCTCTCGTCGTCCGTGACAGGAATGTCCCTGTCCGTGACGTGGAAGCCGTGGCGCTCCCAGAGCTCCCGGACCGCCCGCGTGTGATCGGCGCCGGGCGGGGACTCCAGCAGGACGCGGCGGCCGGCCGGCGCCAGTGAGTCCGTTTCGAGCAGGGGCCCGGCACCGGGCGGTGTGTGCTCAGTCATCGGCACCTCCCAGGAGAATGGCGCTGGCCACGGAGCCGATCGTGTAGTTGAGGCTGAGGGCCAGGTCGATGCGGGCGGGCCGCCCCTGGGTGCCGGGCACCGGGTCGAAGGTGCACACGTCGGCGGGCTTCTCGCAGTTGGCAGTCGGGGCGATGTGGCCGTGGCCCATCATCTGGAGCGTCGCCGCCACACCGACCACTCCGAGCGGGGCCCCGCTGTGGCCGAACACGGCCTCCTGGACGGTGACGGGCAGCCGGGCCGCCCGCTCACCGAAGATGGCCGGCATGATGTTGCCTTCCATGAGGTTGAACGCCCGGTCGCCGGTGGCGGCGCCGTTGACGTAGTCGATCTCGTCCGGCGACGCGATCCCGGCCATGCAGGAGCGCGCGGCGCGCACGGCCCCCGTCCCCTCGACGTCGAGGGCGAGGTTGGGCTGGGCGTTGCGGGTGGTGGTCTGGGCCAGGAGCCGTCCGTAGCTCCGCGCGCCCCTGCGCCGCGCGTGCGCGCGGCTCTCCAGGATCAAGGTGGCCGCGCCGTTGCCGTAGTTGAGGCCGGCGGCCCGCTGGTCGTAGGGGCGCATGGGCTCGTCGACGAGGGTGGCGGTCTGCGGTTCGCTCCCGGTCACCGACCGTGCCTCGAGCTCCGCGTACTGCCGCAGTCGGCTCTCGCGCCAGTAGTCGGCGCCGGTGACCACCGCGATCTCCGTCTCGCCCGCGGCGATCATGCGGGCCGCGTTGCCGAGCAGCACGGACGACGAGGCGCACCCGCAGGACAGCGTGTAGCTGGGGCCGGTGGCGCCGACGAGGCCCGCCTGGGTGGTCTCGACGTCCGACATCACCGCGTTGAGAACGTTGCGGAACAGTACGGAACGGGCCTCGCGCGGGCTGATGTTGCGGGTGTCGGCGAGCAGTACCGGCAGATACGTGTCGACGATGGCGTCGGCGGTGGCGTTGCGGCCCGCGAGCACGGCGGCCTCGCCCAGCGCGCCCGCACGCCAGTCGAGCGAGGCGTCCTCGCACGCCTCCAGGAGCGCGAGCAGCCCGTACAGATGGATGTCGGAATACTTCTCGACGAAGCGCGGCGGGATCTCCGGCAGCCGCGCGGCGACGGAGCCCGGGTCGAGGGGGACGCTGCCGAAGTACGTGCCGTCGTCCTGCGCGAGGAAGGAGTCGCCGTGCGCGACGGCCGTCCAGAACTGCTCGGGTGTCGCCGTCGGCGCCGTACGCCCCGGCAGACAGAAGCCCATGCCGGTGACGAGTGCGTCCCGGGGGCCCTTGGTCGTGGTCACCGCATCGGCCCTTCGCTCAGATCCGGTACAGGAGGCTGCCCCAGCACCAGACACCGCCGCCGATGGAGGGGGAGAGCACCAGGTCGCCGGGTTTGACGACGCCGCGCTCCCGCAGTTCCGAGACGGTGGTGGGGATGGAGGCGCTGGAGACGTTGCCGCGGAAGGCGAGGTTGGTCAGGACGCGCGCCGGGTCCGCTCCCAGGTCGTGCTGGATGCCCTTGGCCAGCGGCTCGGTCCCCGAGTGGGGGATGAGCCAGTCGATGTCGCCGATCGTCAGCTTGTTGCGGCCGAGGATCTCCTCCACGGTGTCGCTGATGTGGGCCAGGGCGACGTCGTTGAGGTCGGGGTGGCTCTTGACCCACCCCTTGTCCCCGCCGGCCGCGGACATGTGGGCGAGGCTGCCGTCGGTGTGGAACACGGAGTCGATGAGCCCGGGGGAGCCGCCGGGGGTGGCTTCGAGGACGCACGCGCCGGCGCCGTCCGAGACGAGCATCGAACCCTTGGAGCCCGGCCGCACCCGCCGCGTGAGCCGCTCGGTGGTGGCCACCAGCGCCTTGCGGTAACCGGTCGGGGCGGTCAGCAACGACGCCGCGGTGTGCACCGCCTGGATGAAACCGGCGCAGGAGCCGCACACCTCGAAGGCCATGGGGCCCTTCATGCCCAGCTCCGCCGCGGTGAGCGCGCCCACCTCATGCACGTAGTCGCGGTCCGTCCAGTGGCTGACGACCATCACATCGATGTCGTCGGCTTCGACCCCGGCCCGCTCCAGCGCCTGCCGGGAGGCCTGCGCCGCCATGAACACGGGGGTCTCGTCGTCGTGGGCGCGGTAGCGGGTGCGGACACCGACCCCGCCGATGACGCGGTCCTCCACATGGCTCGTCGTCGCGTTCTCGACGCCGTGGTTGTGTATTTCCTCCGAGCCGAAATAGTGGCCGAATCCCGTGAAGCGTATTCCGGCGTCTTCCCAGATGCCGTGCTTGCCTGTGGTCATGGACGAAAAACTAGTGGCGTCGGCATTCCGCTGCATCTGGCCTCCAGTACTCGATGATTCATACCGCGGGTACTCGAAGTACCCCGCGAAAAAGCCGCTGTTCACCTACCGGGTGAGGTCGTCATGGAACCCATCCGGGGGGCCCGCCGCCATCGACTCGAATAACCGACCCGGTGAGATAGGGATTTTCCGCGGCGAAGCACACCGCGTCCGCGATCTCCTCCTCCGCCGCCCAACGGCCCAGCGGGACATAGCGCTTCAGGCCGTCCATATAGCGGGCGTGCCGTGGAAAGGCCGTGCTCTTCTCGCGCAGCGCCTCGCCGTCCATCACACCCGGCGCGACCGCTGCCACCCTGATCCCGTAGGGGCCCAGTTCATAGGACCAGGTACGGGTCAGCGCCTCCACGCCCGCCTTCGCGGCGGTGTACGCGGACTGCCCGTAGGCGCCCGCCGCGAGACCGGAGGAGACGTTGACGATGGCACCGGGCACCCCGTGCCGCACCATGGCGGCGGCGGCCTCGCGGCCGACGAGGAAGACACCCGTCAGACACAGCCGCAGCGTCCGCTCCCAGTCGTCGAGCGGATGCGTGAGCAGCTCGGCGTCGCTCTCCTCCCGAGGTCTGCGCAGCAGCAGCCGGGAGAGGTTGCGGCCCGCGTTGTTCACGCACAGGTGCAGCGGCTCGGTCCGGGTCAGCTCGGCGAACACCTCCCGCACCGACTCCTCCGACGTCACATCGGCCCGCACCGCGCGCAGGTCGAGGTCCTCGGCCTCGGCCATCGCCCGCACCTTCTCCAGGCGTCCCGGGTCGAGGCCGAGGACGGTGGTGCGCCATCCCCGCGCCACCAGCAGCCGGGCGACGGCCAGGCCGAGGCCGCGGGTTCCCCCGGTCACCAGCGCGTTCCTGGAATCGGACAAGGCCGTTCACCTCTCGCTCTCGGTTGTCTCGTGCGCCGCGGCGATACGGCGGTTCACTGGTACCGCAAAACGGTTCACTGGTACCGGAAAACCATGGCGCCCCAGCTCAGGCCGCGCCCGATGCTGACGCCCAGGAGCAGTTCGCCGGGTTTCACCGTGCCGTCACCGACGTATTCGGAGAGCGCGCTCGGCATTCCCACGCTCGATGTGTTGCCGCGGTGCGGCAGATTCAGGAGCATCCGCTCGCGCGGAATTCCGAGGCGATCCGCCATCGGATACAGGAGATTGGTGTTCGCCTGATGAGGAATGCACCAGGAAATCTGTTCCGGTGCCAGGCCGTTGCGCTTGAGGACCGTCTCGCCGGCGTCGACGAGCATGTCGGGCGTGACCTCGGAGAGCACCCCGCCGCGCATCACCATCTTGTCGTTCTCGTCGATGTCGAAGGCGTCGTAGTAGCGGCCGTCGGCGCGCAGGACGACGTCGATCATGCCGCTGCGCGTCGGCAGCCCGTCGGCGCCACCGCCCGAGGACTCCCCGCGCCGCCACACCGCGGCCGCCGCGCCCGCGCCGAAGAGCGCGGAGTTCTTGAACCCGAAGTTGAGGATGGCGCGCGGGCTCTCCGCGCACACCACGAGAGCGGTACGGGCCCCCGTCGTCGCCAGCAGCCCACGGGCCACCACGCTCGCGTACAGGAATCCGGCACAGGCGACCGCGGTCACGTCGAAGCAGAACGCGTCGCGGGCGCCCAGCTGCCGCTGCACCGGCAGGGAGATGTCCATGTAGTTGTTGCCGAGGGAGGAGGGGTTGGCGCGTGGCCGGGCGGTCGCGCTGGTGCCGACGATCACGTCCACGTCGGAGATGTCGAGGCCCGCGTCGTCGAGTGCGCGCCGGGCCGCCTTGACGCCCATCTCGGCGAACCGCTCCTCGGGGCCGGCCCAGTGACGGGTCCGTACGCCCGTGTACTCGCGTATCCAGGCGTCGTCCACGTCCAGCTCGGGCAGGCGGGCGAAGTGGTCGTTGGTGACCGGCTCGCCGGGGAAGTAGTGGCCGACGCCACTGAGCACGACCGGCGGGCCTCCGCCGTCGAGCGGTGAACGGGTTTCGGGCATGGGGGAGGTCCTTTCCTCGTCTTCCCGTCGTTGTGTGCTGTCGTCGGTGCGTCAGATCGTCGTGTGCAGTCCGTCGGTGCGTCAGAGCTGGTAGAGCAGGGCGCCCGAGAACCACCCCGCACCGGCCGCGGGCGAGAGGATCACGTGGCCCTTGCGCAGTTCGCCGGATTCGGTGAACTCGGACAGGGCGCTCGGGATCGTGGCGCTGGTCGTCTGGCCGCGTGTCCGCAGGTTCGTCAGGACCCGCTCGGGGGCGACGCCGATGCGCCGCACCAGCTCCTCGCTGATCCGCGCCGAGCCCGGATGCGGCACGACCCGGTCCACATCGGCGATGGTCATGCCGTTGCGCCGTAGCACCAGGTCCGTGGCCTCGCCCGCGGTCGCGGCGGCCACCTGGGAGATCGTGGGCAGGCTCACCGTCCAGCCGTCGCCGCCGCGGGCCTTGGAGACGCCCGCGTGCTCGCCGTAGCTGAGCACGACGGAGTCCCGCAGCCGCGAGTCGTCCGGCGCCCCGACCTCCAGGACGGCCGCGCCCGCCCCGTCACCGCCGACGTACGAGCCGCGCCGCCCGGGCTTGAGCCGGCGCGAGAACTGGTCGGAGCAGATCACCAGGGCGCGCCGCCACTGGTGACTGGTCAGCATCGCGGCGGCCGTCTGCACGGAGTGCACGAAGCCGACGCAGGCGGCGCACACGTCGAAGGCCAGGGCCCGCCCGGCGCCGAGCCGCATCGCGATCCGGGGCCCGTCCTCAGGCGCGTACCGCCGCTGCGACCAGGAGGAGAAGACGACCAGGTCGAGATCGCCGGCCTCCAGGCCGGCGTTGCGCAACGCGTGCCGTCCGGCCTCCACGGCCATGTACGGCACGCTCTCCGTGTCGTCGGACAGATGCCGCCGCTCCACGCCGAGGTCCGGGCCGAGGACGGCCGCCTCCATCTCCGGCGCCTCGGGCAGGTCCGCCGGGATCTTCTCGCTGTGCCGCGGGAAGTAGTGGCCGAAGCCCCGGAAGGACAGGCCGCGGCCCACCCAGATTCCACCGCTCACGCCGTGCTCCTCACCTGGTGGGATCCTGCGGATCGCGTCACCTGTAGAAACCTTGCGGATCGAGACCGCGCAGCCAGGCGATCTCCGTCTCGGTGACCCGCGGTTCCGCCGTGCAGCCCGCGCTGCTCACCGGCCAGCGGGTCAGCGCCGCCACGGCCTCCTCGGGAGAGGCCGGGCCGTCGTCGAGTGGCAGCCAGGTGGCGAGGCGGAAGGGCCCCCGCGTGTCCTGCTCGCGCCGGAACCGCCCGAAGTGGCTGACCACTTCCCGTACGCGGGCACCGGGACTGGTGACGTAAGCGACCCGCTCCACGAACTTGCGCGGGGAGGCCGTGGACAGCACCAGGCAGTCGGTGCTCGTCGCGATGTCGTTGGCGCCGCCGGAGCCGGTCAGCCAGCGCCCGTCGGCCAGCAGACTGGTGTTGACGTTGCCGTCCGCGTCGACCTCACCGGCGGCCAGGACACCCAGGCAGCGCGGGTTCGCCGACACCATGCCGCCGAGGATCTCGGGGATGCCCACGAGCTGCTGGGAGCGCGTGGCGTGCAGCTGGCTGAAGAGGAAGACGTCGCCGGGCTCGGGGTCCATGCCGTAGAAGCCCAGCTCGGCGCAGACCGGTATCCGCACGCCCTGTTCGCGCAGGAGCGCGGCGGCGAGCCAGGCGGCCAGGTGGGAGACGCCGATGCCCGCGAGGAGGGTGTTGTAGCCGTCGTGCGTGACCCGTTCGGCGATGGCGCGGGCGCCCAGGACGATGGTCCGTTCCTGGCGTGTCACGGGCTCGGCGGCGATCGCTCCCGCGGGCAGCGGCACCGGGGGAGCGGCGGGCTCGCGCGGGGTGAGCGGCCCTGCGGCGAGAGTCAGTTCGGCGCGGCGCGCGTCGCCCAGCTTGCGTACGTACTCTTCATGCGAGGCGGGCTCCTCCACCCACTCGCGGTACCACTCCTTGGCGCCGTCCTCGGTGGCCAGGCGGTCGACGAGCTCGGTGAGGAAGGCGTAGTCGTCGCGGTACCCGCGCACGTCGCCGCGCTCGTCGCCGGTGGCAAGACCGCGCAGCGACTGCGGGTGTGCGCCCAGCGGCGCCTCGCACAGGGCGAGCACGCGCCGGCCGGGAATGACGACCCGTTCGGGGTGCCCGTCGGTGAAGTCGTCGGGCACGATGCGCTCCACCGAGGCGAGCACGCCCTGTTCGGCGGCGTACGCGCCCCAGGCGCCCTCGCCCGCGGGCGGCACCAGGACGATGTTGCCGCGCCGGTCCGCGCAGGCGCCGTGCACCAGGGTGAGGTCGGGACGCAGCCGCTCCACGAGACCGAACGGGCGCTCTTCGGCCGACTGTCCTGGCACGCGCAGGAACTTCGGCCGGCCGGTCGGCCGTTCGCCCTCTGGCACGGAGCGTGTCCCGGGGCCGTCGCCGGTGAGACCGCGCTCCAGGTCGCTGCCGATGAGCGAGGACGTCACGGCGTACGGCAGCCCCGTGGCCCCGGCCATCAGGCGCTGGGTGAAGCTGAGCAGGGACCACAGCTCGCAGGTGAAGGGGGTGTCGCGGGCCAGGTCGCGGTAGAGCGGGTTGGGGCGCGGCGTGGGGTAGGTGTCACCGAGGAAGCAGGTGATCAGATGCCTGACCGCGCCCGACATGGTCAGCGCGTGCATGGCCGTGTGCGTGGCCGACGTGCTGACGGTGAACTCGCCGCGGCCCGCGAACCGCCGCGCCAGCGCGTAGACCATGGCGTTGGGCCGCGCCATCGTCATGGCCAGGTGCAGATGCATCCCCGGCGTCACGTACCGGGACACCAGGGAGTCGACGTCGGGAACGACCTCGGGGACGGTGTCGGGGCGTGGCGCGGTGCCGCTGTGCGTGCTCATGGTCTCCTTCAGGGGTTCGGTCCGCGCGGGTCCGGCACCGGTCATGCGGCGCCGAGTGCCAGTACCGAGGTCTGGCTGCCGATGGCGAAGGCCAGCGACACCGCGAGTTCGGCGCGGGTGGCGCGGGCACCCTCGGCGACGTGGTCGTGGTCGCACTCCGGGTCGGGCACGGCGTCCGCGTAGTTGGCGGTCGAGCACAGGCATTGGTGGTGCAGGGCGAGTGAGGTGGCCGCCGCGTTGACCAGGGCGGCGGCGCCGAGGAGGTGCCCGTACACCGGCTTGACGGAGCTGAGGGGCGGCCAGGCGGAGCGCGGGCGGCCCTCGTACAGGGCGCCGAGCATCCGGCTCTCGGCCACGTCGTTCTTCGGAGTGGCGGTGCCGTGCGCGCAGAACCAGTCGACGTCGCGCGGGGCGCGGCCCGCGTCCTTGAGCGCTCCGGCGACGGCGGACGCGGTGATCTGCCCGCTCATGTCCATGCCGAAGGGGTGGGTGGCCTCGTTCAGGGCCCGGTGGGACAGGAAGCGGGCGTAGCCGCCCGCGCCGCGTGCCCGGGCATGGCTCTCCCGCTCCAGGCACAGGGCGACGGCGCCCTCGCCGAACGCGAAGCCCTCGCGGTCGCGGGTGTAGGGGCGGATCGCGCGGCGGGGGTCGGCCGACTCGGTCGACAGGACGCCGTCGCCCATCGCCTGGAAGGAGTGGAACACCAGCGGGGTCAGGGGGAATTCGTAACCCACCACGACCACGGCGTCGGCGGTGCCCGCGCGGATCAGGTCGGCGGCGAAGGCGATGGCGTGGTGCCCGCCCACACAGGCGGAGCTGAGCGTGGTGACGAGCCCGCGCACGTCGCCATAGATGGCGGAGAGTGTCGCGGGGGCGCCCGGCATGCCGCGCAGCATGGCGCCGCTGTCACCGAAGTGGGCCGCGCCGCCCGCCTCGTGGCCGTCGCCTTCTCGGTCGTTGAGGCTGTCGTCCTCCCGCAGCGCCTGGCTGACCCACTCCAGGGGGCCGCGTGAGGACGAGGCGATCAGGGAGAGGCGCAGCGGGTCGATCTCGCCGGAGCCGAGCCCCGCGTCACGGCGGGCCTCCTCGACGGCCGACATGGTCACCAGGGCGTCGCGTGTGTACCGGCCCGCGAACTTCTCGCTCAGCTCCGGCAGGAACTTCCGGTGGTCGAAGTCGCGCAGCTCGCCGGCGACGCGTACCCCCGTCCTGCCCGGTGCGCAGCGGGTCAGCCGGCCGAGCCGTGAATTGCCGTCGCGCACGTCCTGCCAGAATTCATTGACATGGGTCGCGCCGGGGAGCATGACGCCGATACCGGTGACGAGTACGGAGTCCCCGCGGTTTTTCCGTGCAGCGGATTCAGCCTGTGCAGCCATACCGGAAAGCTATCCGGCGGTCATTCACAGGACATCGGTCCACCGGTACCCGGGAGAATCCCCCCGAGGTACTTGAAGTACCAATTATTGATTTCAGTACCACTGATACCCCTGGCGGACGAAACCGGGTACCGGACGCCGGTTACGCACGGACGCGCACCGTTCTAGCGTCGACGACCTGTCGACAGCGGCACGCAACACAGGGAGTCTCATGGCGCATCAGCAGCAGGATCCCGGTCGCGACACACTGATCACGGGCATGGGATTCGCCCTGCCCGGCCCGGGAGGACTGTGCGCGACGCCCGCGCAATTCCTGGACATCGTCTCCACCGGCGCCTGTCACGTGGAGAATGACGGCGTCTTCTTCGGACAAGTGCGCACCGATATCGCGGATGTGAAGGAGCGTTATCCCGAACTTCCGGCAAAGGCCCTGAAGCTCTATTCCCCGGTGCAGTTGCTCGGCCTGATCTCCATGGCCGAGGCGTGCGGTGACGCCGGACTCGACTGGCGCTCGGGCGCCCTGTCACAAGCGGCGATCCTCGCGGCCCGCGACGGCGGTGACTGCTGGTCGGCGCAGTACGCCGACATCCTCAACACCGATCGCACCAGAGCCACCAAGGACGAGATCAACGACCTCGGCACCCGCCTCGCCCTCACCGGCATCCCCATGGACGTGGCCAACGTCCAGGTGTCGGTCGTGGCCGGGACCGGCCCCAACTTCACCGTCTCCAACGGCTGTACGTCCTCCGCGGTGCTGCTCGGCATGGCGAGCAGGATGATCGCCGACGGCGAGGTGGAGGTCGCGGTGGTCACCGGCGCCGACGTATTCGGCCTGGACTTCCTGCGGCACTACGCCGACCTGCTCGACCGGTACGCCGAGCTGAGCGCCGAAGAGGGCATCACCGTCGACGCCATGGAGGACGCCGCACTGGCGATGGGCGCGCAGATGCGCCCGTACGACAAGAACTCCCCGGGCTCCAACATGGGCAACGGCTCCATCACGCTCGTCGTGGAGAGCCGCGCGCACGCCGAGCGGCGCGGCGCGACCCCCTACTCCCGGATACTGGCGCAGCGCACCCGGCGCAGCCCGCAGCACAGCGCCTTCGCCATCGACCGCACGGGGACCGGCATGGTCCAGGCCGCCCGGGACGCCATGGCGGGCCTCGTCGAGGCCGAACAGATCGACTACGTCAACGGAGGCGCCGAGGGCGACCGCGTCTTCCACGAGACGGAGTCGAACATCATGCGCGGCCTCTTCGGGGACCGCGCGACCACGATGCCCGTCACCGTGCAGGAGGCCTGCTTCGGGCACAACGGCGGGCCACTCGGCGCTCTGGGAGCAGCGGCCACGTCCCTGATGATCCAGCGCGACCTAGTGTTCCCGACGGCCGGCTGCGTCGACCCGGACGACGCCTGCCTCTTCGACCCGGTGCCGGGCACCACCGCCCGGCCACTGCGCATCGATCACGCGCTCTCCTTCAACTACACCGTCGGCATGGTCAGCAGCGCGATCCTGCTGGGAAAGGCGTGAGGTCCGCCGCCATGAACCACCACAGGACACGCGCGGCCGTACTGGCGGGCGTCGCCGGCTGGGTGCCGCCCGGCACGGTCACCAACGCCGACCTGGAAGCCCGCCTCGACACCACCGACGACTGGATCCGCAGCCGCACCGGCATCGCCGAGCGGCACACCGTCCCACCGGGCATGGCCACGCGGGAGATGGCCGTCGAGGCGGGGCGGCTGGCCCTGAAGTCGGCCGGCCGCGACGACGTGGACGCGGTCGTCCTCGCGACGGCGACCCCGGACCGCCTCTGCCCGGCCACCGCCCCCGAGGTCGCTGCGGCGCTCGGGCTCGGCCCCGTCGCCGCGCACGACGTCGCCGCCGTCTGCGCCGGATTCCTGTACGCGCTGTCGGCGGGAGTCGGCGCGATCGCCGCGGGCTTCGCCGA
Organism: Streptomyces anatolicus; assembly: GCF_019400875.1. Lineage (NCBI taxonomy): Bacteria > Bacillati > Actinomycetota > Actinomycetes > Kitasatosporales > Streptomycetaceae > Streptomyces > Streptomyces anatolicus. The sequence goes on from NZ_WMBF01000002.1 coordinate 29,076, forward strand.
CCGCGTCCTGGTCATCGGCGCCGAGACCTTCTCCGCCATCGTCGACCCGCAGGACCGCAACACGGCCGTCATCTTCGGCGACGCCGCCGGAGCCGTCGTGCTGCGCGCCGGTGACCCCGACGAGCCGGGAGCCATCGGCCCGATCCGGCTCGGCAGCGACGGCACGCTCAGCGACCTCATCCAGATCCCCGCCGGCGGCGCCCGGCAGCGCGCCGCCCGGACCGTGCCCGAACCGAGCGATCACCACCTGCGGATGGAGGGCCGCAAGGTCTACCGGCACGCGAAGGAGCGCATGGCACAGTCGGCGCGCGAGGTCATCGAGCGCTCCGGCTGGACGGTCGAGGACGTGGACCGCCTGGCGACCCATCAGGCCAACGCGCGCATCAGCGAAGCCGTTGCCGACGAACTGGGCGTCCCGCGCGACCGCGTCCTTTCCAACATCGAGCACGTCGGCAACACCTCGGCCGCCTCCCTTCCCCTGCTGCTCGCCGACTCGGCCGCGGCGGGCAGGCTGCGGACGAACGACCGGGTGCTGCTCGCGGCGTTCGGCGGCGGGCTCGCCTGGGGCGCGGCCTCTCTGACGTGGCCGGACGTCACGGCCCTGGCCGTGCATACGTACCGCGGCTGAGGCGGACCAACCGCCCGTCCCACCCCACCGACACAGCGCCCCCGGAGGAAACGGTGTACGAATCGGTCAAGTCCCTGCTCACCGACGAATTCAAGATCTCCGAGGACCGGATAGCCCCGGACGCCACGCTGGAGGACCTCGGCCTGGACTCCCTGGCGTCGGTCGAGTTCGCCCTCGCCCTGGAGAAGGGATTCGGCGTGGAGATCACCGACGACGAAGTGGTCGAGCTGGAGCGGCTCGACAGGATCGTCGAACTCGTCGAGCGCCGCAAGCAAGCATCCTGAGCCGTGCCCAGGTCCCTGGAGAGCGCGGCGCGCACGGACCTGGGCACGACCACCGGACAGCCGGGGCCCGTTACGGGCCCCGGCTGCTTCCTGTGGTCAGGGCCGGTCCACGGGCGTTGGGCGGCCGTCGGCGGACCCCCTCGACTCCTGTTTCACCAGACCCACGCCGTCCTCGGGTGCGGCACCGCCGTCCTTGGTCGCCGCGGTGATCCGCCCCGCCGAGCGCGGGATGAACAGGAAGACGGCGATCGCCACCAGCACGAGGATGACGCCAGTGCCCAGCGAGGTGACGCCGAACGCGTCCGTGAACGCGACGTCGGCGCGCCGCTTCAACTCCTGTCCGGCGGAGCCGGGCAGGGCACCGGCCACTCCGACGGCATCGGGGAGGCCTTCGCGCGCGGCATCCATGGCCTTGGGGTCCACCCCGGCGACGGGGTCGTCCATCTCCTTGCGGAACAGCGCGGACGCCACGCTGCCCATGATCGCCACGCTCAGTCCGTTGCCGAGTTCGTAGGAGGTCTCCTCGATGCCCGCGGCGCCACCGGCGGTATCCGCGTCGGCCGTCGACATGATGGCGTCCGACGCGGCCGTCATGGCGCAACCCGCGCCGGCGCCGATGCCCGCGAGGGCGATGGCGAAGACCCAGTACTCGGTGTCGGGCTCCACGTTCATCAGGACGAAGAACGCGGCGCCGATCAGGCCCATCCCGATCATCATGGCGTACCGCGTTCCGTACCTCGGGACGATGACGGACATGATCGGGGCCCCGATCATGGTGGCCAGGAGCAGCGGCAGCAGCCGAAGGCCCGACTCCATCGGCGAGGCGCCGCCGATGAACTGCCAGTGCTGCGTGAGCAGCAGCATCAGCCCGCCCATGCCGAACATGGCGAGGACCACGGACACCACCGCCACCGAGAATGCCCGGTCGCGGAAGAGCGTCGGGTCGAAGAGCGGGTCGCGGATGCGCAGCACCCGCACCACCAGGGCGGTGAGCAGCACCAGGCCGAGAACGCCCGTGATGATCGTCTGCGCCTCCAGGCCCTTGGCCCCGCCGTGCTGAATCGCGTACACGAGGGAGATCAGGCCGGTGACGGACAGCAGCGCTCCCACGGTGTCCCAGCGCGGCGGATTCGGATGCCGGGACTCCGGTACCAGGGTCACCGCGGCGATCAGGGCGATGACCATGATCGGCACGTTGATCAGAAAGACCGAGCCCCACCAGAAGTGTTCGATCATGACACCGCCCACCACCGGTCCGACCGCGGCACCGGCCGCGGACATGGTGGCCCACACGGCCAGCGCCACCGTGCGCTCTTTGCGGTCGGTGAACACGTTCCGGATGATCGACAGCGTCGATGGCATGATGATCGCGGCGCCGATGCCGAGCAGCGCGCGGGCCGTGATCAGCATCGCGGGGCCGCTCGCCCAGGCCGCGGCGGCCGACGCGGCGCCGAAGACGAGGAAGCCGAAGCACAGGAAACGCTTGCGGCCCACGCGGTCGCCGAGCGTGCCGCAGCTGATGAGCAGACCGGCGACGACGAGCGAGTAGACGTCGACGATCCACAGCAACTGCACCGACGAGGGTCGGAGTTCGGTGCTGAGCGTGGGCAGGGCCACGTTCAGCACCGTCAGGTCGAGGGCGACGACGAGAAGGCTCAGTGAGAGGACGCCCAGCACCGCCCATCGGTTTTTCGCCCCGGGGACGCCGCCGTCGTCACCGCCCTCACCTCCTCCGTTGCCCGCGCCCCGCTGCTCATGCACCACACCGTCCATGACTGGCCTCCTTCGGGATTCCGTCAACTGGTCTCGTACGTCATACCAGCTATCGTACGTCGTACGAGACTGCGTTAGCATAGGACTGTGAATGAAACTTCTGGACGAGAAAACACACCGAAAGGCCAACCCGGCTCGATCTGGCTGCGCGAGGTGAAGCAGCGGCCGGCGAGGCAGCCGCTGAGCCGTGAACAGATCGTGCAGGCGGCGGTGCGTCTCCTGGATGAGGGGGGTGTCCGCAATCTGCGCATGCGTCAGCTGGCGGACTCGCTGAACTCGGCACCGATGTCGTTGTACTGGCACGTGTCGACCAAGGACGACCTGCTGGAACTGGCCATCGACGCGGTGTTCCCCGACCCGCCGGCCCGGTCCGGCACGGGGGACTGGCGCGACGACATCAAGGCGGGCGCGACGGATCTGTTCGAGGTGCTGCTGCGGCACTCCTGGATGATCGAGCTGATGGGCGGTCACCCCCCGGTGGGGCCCCGCGCCCTGGCGCACACCAGCGCCATCATCGAGATCCTGGAGCAGGCCCACTTCTCCCCGAGGCAGCTCGACTCAGCGCTCTCGGCGATCTACTACTACACCGTGGGCGCCGCCTTGTCCGAGGCGTCCTGGCAGGCGATGGCCCGCCAGAGCGCCGAGAGCGAGGAGGAGTGGGTGAGCCGCCTCGGCCCCTACCTCGGCATGGCGACCCAGTCCCACCCGGCGTCCCTGGGCGACTACGTCAAGCGCAGCGCTTCCAGCAGCACGGGCCAGCGCTTCCACGACGGCCTCGAATGCATGGTGTCCGGCATGGGGCAGATGCGTTCCCAGGACTGTTCCCAGGACTCCTGAGCCCCTGCCGCGCCGGCATCGCGGCCGACGTCCACCCGGTCCGGACCGGGGAGCCGGTTCGGACCGGGGAACCGGTTCGGGTCGCGGTGGGCGGCGGACAGCGTCAGGGCGTCGGTCGCACCGCGGTGGGCCTCGTACGTGCCGCCGGCGTCGGACCGAGGGTCACTGATGGTCGAGGGCGTACCCGACAGCCAGGACCAGCGAGACCACCAGCATCATCGCGCCCAGCTTGACCCACGGCGCGAAACGTCGGCGCCGCGCGGGCCTCGGCCCGACGGTGGGCCCCGCCCCGACCTGCCGCACGACGGGACTCCTCGCCGGCATCGTGGGAGTCGCGAACGCGGCGGGGGCGACGGGGGGAGGCGGCGCCGCGGTGCCGTTCAGTTGGGCCCGCAGCTGGTCCATGGTCAGGCGCGCGGCTGGATCCTTGTGCAACAACCCGTCGAGTACGGGGCCGAGCGCCCCCGCCCGCACAGCCGGAATCGGCGGCTCCGTCACCACGGCGACCAGAACCGCGCTCGGGGCAGTGCCGGCGAACGGAGCGTGGCCCTCCACGGCGGCGTACAGCGTGGCACCCAGGGACCAGAGGTCGGACTCGGCCGTCGCGGGCAGGCCCCGCACCTGTTCGGGTGCCATGAACGCGGGCGTGCCCATGATCATGCCGGTGGCGGTGAGGGTGGCATCCCCCTCAAGGGCGGCGATCCCGAAGTCGGTCAGGACGACCCGGTCCCCTTCGAGGAGGATGTTGGCGGGCTTGATGTCCCGGTGCGTGATGCCCATCCGGTGCGCGGCACCGAGCGCGGCCGCCACCTGCCGCCCGACCTCGGCGGTCCGCTGGGGCGTGAGCGCGCCCTGTGCCTCGATGAGGTCGGCCAGGGACCCGCCGTCCACCAACTCCATGACGATCCAGGGCCGTCCGTCGGGGCTGGATACCCGGTCGTGAACGGTGATGATCCCCGGATGCTTCAGCCGTGCGGCGGCGCGGGCCTCGCGGTCGAGCCGGGCGATCCAGTTCTGCCGCTCGGCATCGCCCAGATGCTCGGGCAGCCGCAGCTCCTTGACGGCGACGTCCCGCTCCAACTGCTCGTCGTGGGCCTGCCATACGGCGCCCATGCCGCCCTGACCGAGCAGTTGGCTCAACCGGTAGCGGCCCGCGAGGAGTTGCCCGTGATCGTCGTCCACGCAGGGAAATATAGCCGGGCCGCCCGCACCCGGCCTCGCCAAACCCCTTGCCCTAGAAGGAGGTTGGCGGGGACACCGCGGTGATGAACGCCTCGATCGTGCGGCGGCGCGCGGTGAGGAAGGCGAGCCAGGAGCCATCCGCGTAGTGGACGCGGAAACGAGCCATGAGCTGGAGGCGAGGGCGGCGCTCCACCTGGGTGACCCAGGTGCGGGGGACTTCCCAGACGGGGGTGCCGTCCTTGATCTGTACGAGGCCGACCCGTTGGTCCGTCACCCGCAGCAGCAGAGCGTCGCCGGACGTGGACGGCATCGCCGCCGCGATGCTCTGCGCGCCGCCGGACTGGGCGCCGTACCGGTGCATCAGATGGTCACCGACCATCCCACCGATCCTGCCGTGCTTGAGTTTGACGCCTTCAGCGCTCTTCACCGGGACGACGATGCCATGAGCGAGCAGCCGCTCACCGGCCGCCAACTGGCTCTGGGCGGACTGCTGCTGGATGGATATGACCTCGGGCAAGACGGCGGTTCCCCTCCGGGGCAGAGAGCGGCCCATGTGGACGACGCCGAACTCACCACCGGCTCATGAGGAGGCGACCGCCTCGACGATAAACGATCACAGTGTCGTGGGGCGAACAGGAAGCGCCCACTGACCGCCCCCCAACCGGTCAGTGAGCGCTTCGGCAGGCTCCCCCGGGCTCAGCAGTCCGCGAAGACGGAACTCATCACGTCCTCGTCCGCGCGCGCGAGGTCACCCTTGAACCATCCGGGGACGGTGCCCAGATAGCCGCTGTAGTCGCTGTGCTTGTAGATGTGGATGCGGGTGGGTGTCCGGTTCCAGGCCGAGCTGGCCCGGTCCTGGAACCACGAGGGCACCTTGTGGTGGCCGCAGCTCGGCACCACCCACAGCCAGCCCCCGCCCCCGTCGTTCTGGAAGAAGCAGGAGCCGCTACCGCACTCCGACCAGGCCCGCGCGCTGTAGTCGCCGCCACTAAGCCGGTACAGGCCCTCCACGCCCGCCACCTTCGTCACACGGGTCTCCTCGGCGCTCGCCGCTGCCGGCGCGGCGAGTGCGAGAACGGCCGCCGTCGCCGCGACGCACGCCGCGATCCTCTTGCGCATGTCCCCTCCTGAAGTCGCTGGAATGCCGTGCGTTCACTGTGACCCGTGGCGGCCCGCCGATCGTCGGCAACGAGCGCACACTTGCTGCACATCCAGCGCACGCGCCCACGCCCGGGCCCGTACCTCGCTCGGCGGGAATCCGTACGCCCTGCGGAAGGCCCGGCTGAAGTCCGCGGGGTGACGGAACCCCCAGCGTGCGGCCGTCGCGGCGATGGTGCGCGTGCCCAGCGCCGGATCGGCCAGGTCCGCGCGGCAGCGCTCCAGACGCAGGCGCCGGATCATGGCGCCCACGGTCTCCGGTTCGTGCCGGAACAGGAGGTGGAGGCTGCGCACGGAGAGGTGGTGGTGGGCGGCGATGGCCGCGGGGAGCAACTCCGGATCGCCCAGGTTCTGTTCGATGAAGATCTTGATCCGGGAGCGCAGCGCGGCCTTGCGGGTCTCCGTGGGCAGCGCATCCTGGGCCCCGAGCCGCCCCGCGAGGACGGTCGCGGCCAGATCGACCCCGAGCACACCGAGCCGGGCCAACTCCGCCGGGCCACAGGCGCGGGCGGCTGCCGGCAGCCCGGCCAGGTACGAGCCGAGCAGCGCCGCCGACCCCGCACCGGTGCGGGTGGACAACGGCTCGGCCAGCAGCCGGTCCGCCCGGCCGCCCGCCAGCGGCAGTACCGTGCGCGGCAGCCGCAGCAGCGTCAGACGGGTCTGCCGGCCTCGGTCGAGGAAGTCGCAGACGAGCGGCGCCGAAGTGGTGAACAGACTCATGTCGCCGCTCTCCAGGCAGGCCACGCCGCGCCCTTGCTCCAGCCGGATGGGGCTTCCGTGGACGAGGACGACGTAGTACTCCTCCGGATCATGGCGGCGAATGTGCGCGGGGGAGCGGCGGGCCACCATCGGGGAGAAGGCGAAAGCGGCCACCTGGCTGTGCGGCATCCCCACGGCCTCCACGCTGCCCCGGAAACGGGTCGCGTGCGTGCTCTGGATCGCCACCGGCATGACCTCGGCGCCGACCATCTGGGCCCACCAGTCGAACCGCTCCGGCGCCGGCACCCCGTCGGTGCTCGCGGACACCACAGGCCCGTCCCCGCCCTCGCTCTGCCGCGCCGCCTCATTGATGCTGGACATTCAACGATGCTCACGGCTTGCCGCCCCGCCGGAAAGCCGCAAGCCGGACAGATGACGGCGAGAAGCCGAGGTGCGCCAGGCGGTCACCTAACCCCCGCCAGACACCGACGAACCCCCTGGCACAGCCGTCCGGCGGTGCCAGGGGGTTCAGTCGTGACCGTTCAGAGGACTCCGCGCGTGGCACGGGTCAGAGGGCCCTGGGCGCGCCTCACGTTGGCGCCTCCCAGCGCGTAGGCACCGGCCAGCATGGCTACGGCACCACTGCCGACGCCCACCGCGATCGCCTTGCGGTTCTTGAGCACCGTCCATGTCGTTGTCGCCGCTTGCACGGTCTTCTGCGGTACGGCGGACAGCAGTTCGCCTCCCGCCTTCGCCTTCTCGCCGAGCGTCGCGCCCACGGACGTCACGCTCTTCCCCGCCTCGGCGACCGATGACTTGGCGTCACGGGCCGCGGAGCCGGTCTTGGCGGCGGTTCCGGAAGCCGTCTTGGACGCGGAACGGGCGGTGCCTCCCGCGGTCTTGGCCGCGGTGGCCTTGGCGCTCTCCGCCTTGGACCGGTCGGCCTTGTCTCCCGTCGAGGTGTCACCTACAGGACTGGTTCCGTTTTTCGTCGATTCACTCATGCCCTCCGTCTGACCCCGTCTCACGGCTCGAAACAAACATGTGTCCCTACGCCGCCGCTACTGCCCCGGCACGTGGACGCGCCCGGGCCACCACGCCCGGTCGCCGATGTCGCGGACCAGCGCGGGGACGAGGAGCGAGCGTACGACCAGGGTGTCGAGGAGGACGCCGAAAGCGACGATGAAGGCGATCTGGAGGAGGAACGCGAGGGGGATGACGCCCAGGGCGGCGAACGTAGCGGCCAGGACGACACCGGCCGAGGTGATGACACCGCCGGTCGCCGTCAGCCCGCGCAGGACTCCCTCGCGCGTGCCGTGTCGTACGGACTCCTCGCGGACCCGCGACATCAGGAAGATGTTGTAGTCCACGCCGAGGGCCACGAGGAAGACGAAGCCGTAGAGCGGCACGGAGGCATCGGTGCCGCTGAAGCCGAACACGTGCTCGAAGACGAGTGAGGACACCCCCAGGGTGGCGACGAAGTTGAGGGCGACCGTCGCGACCAGGAGCAGCGGCATGAGGAGCGAGCGAAGCAGGCCGACGAGGATCACGAGGATGATCGCGAGGACCACCGGCATGATCAGCAAGCGGTCGTGCTCCGCGGTCTGCTGGGTGTCGTACTGCTGGGCGGTGTAGCCGCCGACGAGACCGTCGGCGCCGTCCACCCCGTGGACCGCTTCGCGCAGCCGCACCACGGTCTCCTTGGCAGCGTCGCTGTCGGTGGGGTCCTTCAGCGTGACGTCGAGGCGTACGCGCCCGTCGGCCACGAGGGGTTCGCCCGCACCGGGGCGGCCGGACGCGGTCACGACCGAGGCCTCGGCCACACCGTCCGTCTCCTTCACCACCGCGGTGACCCGGTCCAGCCGCGACGCGTCGACGATGACGACGGCCGGGTTCCCCGAGCCGCCGGGGAAGTGTTCGCCCAGGGTCTTCTGCGCCGCCACGGAGGGCGCGTCGTTGACGAAGATCTCGTCCAGTGGGACGCCCTTGGAGTGCAGGTTGGGCGCGAACGCGGCGCACGCGCACAGCGCGGCGAGCGTCCATGCCCAGACCTTGCGCGGCGAACGGTCCACGGTCCTCGCCACCTTGCGCCACACGCCGTGCCCGGCCGTGCCCTCCTGGGCGGCACGGGGCCTGGCGGGCCAGTACGCGGCGCGCCCGAGCAGCAGCAGCGCCGCGGGCAGGAAGGTCAGCGCGCTCAGGACGGCACAGGCGATGCCGATGGCGCCGACCGGGCCGAGCGCCCGGTTGTTCGCCAGGTCGCTGAGGAGCAGGGCGAGCAGGCCGAGGGCGACCGTCGCGCCACTGGCGACGATGGGACCGGTCGAGCGGCGCAGCGCCGAGCGCATGGCGGTCACCCGGTCACCGGCGAGCGCCAGTTCCTCGCGGAACCGGGCTGTGAGCAGCAGCGCGTAGTCGGTGGCGGCGCCGATGACGAGGATGGACAGGATGCCCTGCACCTGCCCGTCGACGCGTACGACGTCATGGTCGGCCAGCGCGTAGACGATCGCGCAGGCGAGTCCGAGCGCGAAGACCGAGCCGATGATGATGACGAAGGGCAGCAGCAGACTGCGGTAGACGAGCAGCAGGATCAGCAGGACGGTGACCAGGGCGACGCCCAGGAGGATGCCGTCGATCCCGGCGAAGGCGTCGGACAGGTCGGCCTGGCTGGCCGCCGGGCCCGCCAGGCGCGCGGTGGTTCCGGGGACCTTGGCCGCCGCCTTCTCGATCCGCTCCAGGGCCCTGGGCAGCTCGTCCCCCAGATCGGGCCGCAACTGCACGATGCCCTGCAGCGCGCGGCCGTCCTCGGCGGCCAGGGCCGGCGAGGCGCGGCCCGTCGTTCCGGGGGAGCCGTCCAGCGAGCGCAGGGACCGGGAAGCCGCCTTTTTCTGAGCGGCGGTCAGCCGCTGTGCCCGCTGGTCGTCGGCGGCGGTCCATACGACGACGGCGGGCAGGGTCTCCTTCTGGTCGAAGGCGCGTCGCGCATCGATGACCTGGGTCGATTCCGCGTTCTGCGGGAGGAAGGCGGCCTGGTCGTTGGCGGCGACCTCTCCCAGCTTCCCCGCGTAAGGACCGAGCACTCCGCCGATTCCCAGCCAGGCGGCGAGGAGGACGAGGGGGACGAGCCAGCGGGCGAGACGTGCACCGGCGGACATGTAGCTCCTAGAGGTAACTCAACCATGAACTATCTCAATGATTGAACCAAATTGCCGGTCGGGTGGCCGCCCTGTCAGCCGGCCGGCTTGGCGTCAGAGGGGGGAGGGAGGGCGTACGTCCGAGAGTTCCTCGTTGAGCGCCGTCAGAAACCGCATGACGACGTTCAGTTCCTCGGTGTCGAAAAGGGCCCGGGTGCTCTCCGTGGCGACCGCGAGCGGCTGGAAGAAGGCGCGGGCCGCGGAGCGGGCACTGTTCTCGTAGTGCAGATGAACGACCCTTCGGTCCTGGCTCTCCCGGGAGCGCCGGATGTGCCCGGCCCGCTCGAGCCGGTCCAGGCACGCGGTGACGGCGCCCGAGGTCAGCCCCAGATGCGTCCGCAGCCGCCCCGGGGTCATCGGCTCGTCGGCGTCCAGGATCGCGCTCAGGGCCTGGACATCGGTGGCGTGCAGATTCTGGCCGACCGCGAAGGCTTGCACCACGCGGTTGAGCTCGCCGTTCATGCGGCGCAACTGGACCGCGAACGACTGCAGGTCCGTCGCGGTGCCGCTCTCGTCCGTCGAGTCTTCGGTAGATGCCACGTGATCAGCCTATATACCCGCCGCCGAGCTTCGGGTCGCGGCAGCGGGAGCATGTGATTTGCGTCACATTTAGCGAGTGTGGGGCGCTGGCTCGTACGCGAGAACGGCGTCGCTACCGGGCATGCGCCGCACTATTCGATGAGGGCGGAGGGTGTTCACTCTCCGTTTGCCTTCGAATCGGGTGCTGGGCGCGCTCCGGTGGGGGCTGGGGCGAAGGAAGGCTCACTCACGGTTCGGCGGCGCGAGACGGGCTGCTTCTCTGGTGTCCGTTGAGGTGAGGTCAGAGGCAGAGAGCGGTCTCAAATTTCGGTTCACGTCGTGACATCATGCATTACTCGTCGTAGATAGGCGAATTGAAGTGCGACGCGGAGTTGATTCCCTCGGAATGGGGCTCATGAGGCGCGTGGGGGCGCGGCAAAGGCCATTGTCTTGCGGCAGGTTGACGACAACACTGTTCTTCACACGGAGTTTCTGCCGCATTCCCGGATCGTCGGGTATCGGTGTCGACGCGTGGGGAAGGTGAGGTGAAGTCAAATGGGTATGAAGATGACGATGACCACCCGCTGTTCGGTCTCTGTGTGCTGGCAGCACGTGCGAGTGGTCATCATCGTCATGGTCCTCGTATTTCTGAGTGTGATGGCTCATGGAGACGGTGACATGACGCTGGTCGACGCGCTGTTGCCGCGCGTCTGAGGGGCGAGCAGGTCCCTCCCATGGGGGCGGTTGCCGGGAGACCGGTGACCGCCCCTTCACTTTGTCAGGCTAGCGCACAAAGTCTGGCCGTTGAAGGGGAATCCCCTCGCAATCTCCCCGGTGTTCTTGGAACTATCCGGTAGGGGACCCGGCAGGCGTCAGGCGTATGCGAATTGAACACGGCAGCGGGAAGAGAATGCGGATGGACCCCTTCCCGCAGCCGATTCGACCACCACATCAGCTCACGGAGAGAACACTGCGGAATTCGGTGTTGCCGTACTCGTCAGGTGAGGCGATGGCGACTCCCCGCGCCTTCACCCACGCGTGGAAACGGTAGGGGTCGTCCGCCGTGCCGATGCACCACGCCACCCGCCGGCCGGTCACGGCCAGGGCCAGGAGCGTGGCCAGGGACAACTCCAGGCAGGCGGCGCGTCCGGGGTACCACCGGGCTGCCCGCCGCACCGCGGCGAGGAAGGCTGCGGCCTGCTCCGGCGTGGCCTCCCGCCGGCACCAGGTGCGTGCGGTCCAGCGCACCGTCCGGGAGACGGTTCGCAACGGCAGCCGGATGAGCAGCAGGGCGCCGAGCAGTGCGACCAGGCTGAGCACCGCGGTCACGGCGCCACGAAGGGAGCGGTCGCCTCCGTGGCGCACCGGTTCGGCGGACATGGTCATCTGGGCTGCGACCAGGGGCACTTCGGCGACGGGCGGAGCCTCGCCCTCCGGCGGAGGGTCGGACGCCGGGTACGGGTGTGTGCGTGCTGCCGCCGCGAGGGGCGTGCGGCTCGGGGCGTGCGCGGCGAGGAGGCCACGGCTGATCAGGTCGTCGGCGAGGCGGCGGGCGTCCTTTTGGATCCGGTCGTGTCGCACATCCGGGTAACGGCCGGCCAGCACCAGCACCGCGGCGTCGAAGTTCCCGCTGCGGTGCCATTCCTGCCAGAGGGCGTGAGCCATGGAGTTCATCGCGAAGCAGTGGCCGGACCGCACGTCCAGCAGCACGCTGCCACCGTGCGGCGAGGTGCTCTCGCGGACGTACTCGGACACGCTCAGCCGCGTCATGACCGCTCCCGCCCGCTGTCGTCGGCCGTCAGCCACAGGTCCGCGCCGAGCAGACGGTTGAGCGCCGGGAAGGGGGCGGCCAGACCCGCGACCGCCCGTTCGACCGAGGCGATCACCCGCGAGGGTTCGATGATTCCGAGTTCGGCCAGCGGGGATCGGAGGAGCCGCGCTCTGATCTGCGTCGCTGAGCGGCGGACGCCGTGGTAGTTCTCGGCCGCGTAGTCGCCCTTGGTCCTGCGCCGCAGTACGGGGTCGGGGACCAGGCCGGTCAGCGCGGCCGCCAGCAGCGGCTTGGCGGCGAAGGGGTCGATGCGGTGCGCCAACGGAAGGCGGGTGCAGGCCCGTACGACCTCGCTGTCCAGGAAGGGCGCGTGCGGCCAGATGCCGAACGCGCGGGCTGTGGCGGTGAACTGAGCCTGCACGGCGGCGGAGGTGCGCAGCTCGCACAGGACTGCCCGGATGCCTGGTGTCACGGGCGCTGCAGCGGGGTCGGTCGCTCGGGCACGCTCCTCGGCCAGTTCGGCCAGGTGCCGACGTGCGCGGGTGGTCAGCCAGGCCGTCTCCGGTCCCGGGGCCGGCCACCAGGCAACCGCGTCCGCCCACCGCGGCGGGTGGTCCAGGGGCTCGTCGAGATGGGAGGCGAGTTCACTCATCGCCTGGTGCAGGGGAGTGCGTGCGAGGCGTCTGGCGCGCAGGATGACGTCTGCCGGCGAGAGCTGACGTATACGGGCCAGCGCGCGCCCGTCGCTCAGGAGCCGGCGCAGTCCGGCTGTGGCCGCGATGTCACCGAGGTAGGAGGGGGGCGCGGCCAGCAGTGCGTCACCGCCCTCGCCGGTCAGGTGGATGCCGGGGCCGCCGCGCGCGATGTGGTCAAGCCGCAGCCGTTGCCGGGCGCCGATGACCGCTGCCGGGTCGGGCTGGTCCGCCGGGCCGTGCCCGGGCAGGCCGCTGTAGGGCAGGGAGTCCGCACTGCCACGGGTCACGGCGAGCCGGACCGAGGGGGTCTGCTCGGCGTGGGCCAGGGCGTTGGCGAGGTCGCCTGCGGGGGCGTCGGGGTGGTGGTAGACGAAGGCGTCCAGGGGTGGCCTGCTGGTTGTGCGGGCGGTCAGGAAGGCCAGAGAGGTGGAGTCCAGGCCGCCGCTGAAATCCGAGGTGATCCGTGGGGCGGTGTCGGTACGCAGGGTAACGGCACGCGTGAGGGCTGACCGTAACTGGACTGCGCTGTCCTCGAACCGCGTGCCGGGGTCAGGGGCGAGGTCCTCGTAGATCCAATGGGTGCGGTCACCGGAGGGAGTGACCCTCAGGGCCTGGCCGCCACCGAGCCGGCGGATTCCGTCGTACGCCGTGCGCCCTTCCGTGAGTTCGGGAACCGCGGGGCAGACGATGTGCGCGGCGAGCGCGGCCGTGTCGGGCCGGCCGCCTGCTCCGCACAGGGCCGCCGCGGTCCTGGCCCGGGTGGACAGAACCGTGTTCTGGCCGTGGCGCCCGTAGTAGAGGGGAAACTGCCCCGCCGGGTCGGCATACGCGGTGAGGCGGCCGTCGTCCTGGACCACGATGAGCAGGTAGGCGCCGGGCCATCGGGTCAGGCGCTCCCAGCGGCCGTCCTGCACGGCCCGCCGCAGGTCATGACGCATCGTCACTTCGTCGGCGAGGCACTGGCCGACGGCGGCCAGCCGGGCGTGTGCGCACTGTACGGTGCGGACCTCACCGGGGTGCCAGGGCCCCCAGGACCAGAGCAGGGGTTCGCCTGGCCACAGGCGTGTGGCTCCACGCGGCGCCGGGGCAGGTGCCGTCGACAGCAGTCCCGCGATGGTGGGCCCGTCGGGAGGGGGAAGGACCGGAGACGGGCAGCGCGGGTCCGTGGCTGCGGCGGAGGCCGCGGGTCGGGGCATGACAGATATCCGGAATATCAGTAGTAGTACTGGGCGTTGGCATCGGCACTTCCGCTGGGGGAGCTGCCCAGAGTCACCTCACGGACATGACCCAGGTCGACCAGCATCGGCGGTTCGTAGGCGGCGGGTTCCCCGGGGGGCGGCACGGCCTCGGCCTTCACCGTTTGTCGCGGATACTCGAAATCCTCGTACGGGGATACGGCAATGGGTTCGTTGGTCATGAGACCGCCTCGGGTCAGGGGCATCAGCTGCCCCGGAAAAAGGATCGGAACGGGAAAGGCGCGCGCCGGCCATCCCGGCGTCGTCGCGGCCCCAAAGTGTAGCGATTCTCCAGCCTCTCCAGGTGCCGAACAGGCCCGCGATCGCAGGTGCTCCGGCCTGGCAGTTCCCGGGCTTGTTTCCTGGCGGAAGAAAGGTTTTGGGTCCCGCCCACGGGTCCGCTCACGGCAGGTTGACTCATTCGGACAACAGCGCTCACTTATTCGAACGAAGGCGGCGGTGACATCGGGTCCTCGGCGCCATTTCGAAGAAGAGAGGGGCCTGCACGGCACGCCGGCCATCGAGCATCTCCATGAGCGCCCGCGGCGCGGGTGGGATACGGGTACGACAGCCGGGTGTCTAGGTGTTGTTGGCCGCGTGCTCCATGCCGCGCAGTCCCAGGATCAGAGCGCCCTGCGCTTCGGCCCGGGTGTCCAGTTCGCTGAGGTCGAGGACGAACTCGGAATCCTCGGCGACCGCACCGGGCAGTGCGAAACGGCGCAGGGACTCCTTGCAGCCCTCCAGCAGCAGCGGACTCTGGGCGAGCTGACCGCCGATCACGACAAGGTCGGGGTTGAGCAGGTTGCACAGCTGGGCCAGGGACTGCCCCAGGGTTCGGCCGGCGTCGTGGATCACCCGCATGCAGACCGCGTCCTGCGCCTGGGCGGCTGCGATGACCTGCTCCAGCGTCTCTGGTGCGGGCAGGCTGTTGCGGGCCCGCGCGGCACGGACCTGCGCGATCAGCGCGTCGGCGCCGATCATCGTCTCCAGGCAGCCGCGTCCACCGCACTGGCAGACCGCGCCGTGGGGGTCCACGGTGAGGTGACCCAGTTCCCCTGCCATGCCGCCGTGGCCCCGCAGCACGCTGTTGTGCACGATGATGCCGGCGCCGATGCCCGTCGACGCCTTCACGTAGACCACCGTCTCGGCGTGTTCCCTCGTGCCGTAGGTCTGTTCGGCCAGCGCGCCGAGGTTGGCGTCGTTGTCGATGAAGGCGCGCACGCCCAGCCACGTGCCCAGGTCCTTCGCCGGGTCGTCGCCCGCCCGCCAGGGCGGCAGGATCGGCGGGGTGAAGCCGCCGGTGCGCGGGTTGATCATCCGGGGTACGGCGATGCCCAGGGAGAACACGTCGGAGCGGTGCCGCTCTGTTCCTTCGATCGCCTCGACGATCATCTGCTTGACCTCGGGCAGAGCCCGCGACCAGCCCCGGCTGACGCCCTCCGAGCTGACCCGCGAGGTCGCCTGGTCGAATTCCTTGTCGAGTCTGCGGGCGACCACGGTCATGTGGTTGAACCCGAGGTGCACGCCCACGCCGACCTGGTTCACGGCCGAGAGGCAGACCTTGCCGCGGTCCTTGGTGGTGGGCACGAGGCGGACCTTCACGAGGTCCTGGACCGCGGCCGACACCGTGGCCTGCGAGAGCAGGGAGCGGTGCGCGATGTCGGCCTGGGTGCCGGACTTGATCGCCACGGCGAGAAGGACCTTCCTGCGGTTGGCTGCCCGGGTGGGGCCGGCCGCGGGCAGTCGCCCCAAGAGATCGTCCGCGTTCGCCATTGGCCCCCCAGCCCCCGGTATCCGCATCTCGATTTTTTAGATCGAGGACCAAATAATATCAGCCGAGCCTTCAATTCGAACCGGCTTTGGCTTCGAATAGTTGAGGCGCAGTGGGGTGACCGGTGGGGCTTCTGGGTGCCCCGATGTGCGTCGGCGATCTTTCTTGCGGTCCGAAATTGGCTGAAATTATGCAGAGAAAGTAATTGGCGTGGGCTTTTTTGATCAGGATGCTCTTCGATATCTCCCTCACCCTTGCGGCGAGTTGGAGTGTCCATGACGATGAGGCGCATGTCGCAGCAGACGGGCACGTCCCGGCGTACGGTCCTGACCGCGGCCGCGGCCGCCACCACGGCCGGAGCCGTCGGCCTGCAGACGGGCACCGCCACCGCGCGCGACGGCGGGCGGCCCACGGCCCAGGAACCGCCGCGCGAACTGCGCGCGATCCTGCGGGAGATCGACCACCGGCGCATCGAGGCGACGGTGCGGCGGCTCGCCGCGTTCGGCACCCGGCACACACTGTCCTCGCAGGACGACCCCGTACGCGGCATCGGCGCCGCACGCAACTGGATCCTCGCCGAGCTGCGCCGCCACGCGCGGCCCTCGGCTGGGCGGATGACCGTCGAACTCCAGTCGTACGTCCAGGAACCGGGCCCCCGCATTCCCGCTCCGACTCGCATCACCAACGTCGTGGCCACCCTGCGCGGTTCGGCCTCCCCCGACCGGCTGTACGTCGTCTCGGGGCACTACGACTCGCGCGCCAGTGACGTCATGGACTTCACGAGCGATGCGCCCGGAGCCGACGACGATGCCTCCGGGGTCGCGGTCGTCATGGAGCTCGCGCGCGTCATGGCAACCCGGCGCGTGGCCGCGACGCTCGTGTTCGCGGCCGTCGCCGGCGAGGAGCAGGGACTGTTCGGCGCGGCGCACATGGCGGAGCGGTTCAAGCAGCGCGAGGCCGACATCCAGGGGATGTTCACCAACGACATCGTCGGCAGCTCCACCGCCGACGACGGCACCCGCGACCCGCGGACGATCCGCCTCTTCGCGGAGGGCGTGCCCTCGTCCGAAACACCGGAGGACGCCGCCGTCAGACGTGCGGTCGGCGGCGAGAACGACTCGCCGGCACGCCAGCTCGCCCGCTTCGTGGAGGATGTGGCCGCGAACGACGCCACGGGAATGCGGGTGCGCGTCGTCTACCGCCGCGACCGCTACCTGCGCGGCGGAGACCACATCCCCTTCCTCGAACGCGCCTACCCCGCAGCCCGGTTCACCGAGCCCGCCGAGGACTTCGCCCACCAGCACCAAGACGTCCGCGTGGTGGACGGCAAGCAGTACGGAGACCTGCCGGAGTTCTGCGACTTCCCGTTCCTCGCCCGGGTCGCCCGCGTCAACGCCGCGACCCTGTGGAGCCTCGCCCAGGCCCCCGGCACCCCGCGCGGCGCGAAGATCCTCACCGCCGCGCTGACCAACGAGACCGAGCTGGTGTGGGAGCGCGCCACCGAGACCGATCTCACCGGATACGAAGTCGTGTGGCGCGAGACCACCGACACCGACTGGACCCATGTGATCGACGTCGGCGACGCCACCCGGCACACCGTCGACCTGTCCAAGGACAACGTCTTCTTCGGCGTACGCGCGGTCGGCCACTCCGGCCTGCGCAGCCCCGTAGCGTTCCCCGCGCCGCAACGCTGAGGCGCCCCAAGACCGGCGAGCGGTCGCACGGTCGGCTCACCAGCCGTGGGGCGACGCGGCCGCTCGATGCCGCAGGCGTGCTCGCCACGTACGTCTTCTGCACCGCCGAGTCCTTCAAGGCGCCGGTGCCACCAAGCCCGCCCACCAGCCCGGCGGCAGCCACGGGACGGTACTGCTCGACCCCTCCGGCCAGCCCTTCTGCATCAGCGCCGCCGACAACAAGGGGTGATGCATCCCCTGGTCCGCGCAGGCCGGGCTGGACACCGGGGCGAGCCGGGGTGGAGCGAGGGTGATCGCCGTCGAACGGCCGGGCCGGGACCACCGTCTACGTGACCGGGCGGCCTGGACCTCCTCGTCAACGCCGAAGCCAGTTGAGATGGTGCCTGTGATGGGCAAGGGTCTGTGGTCATGGAGTTCTTCTGCTACCACCGTGACCGGCCCGGCTCCCTCGCGTTGCGCGAGGAGTTGGGGGAGAAGCACTGGTCCTACATGGACCGGTACGCGAAGGAGCTGATCGCTCGCGGCCCGACCTTGGCCGATGATGGTGAAACCCCCACCGGCAGCGTGCACATCGTCGATCTGCCCGACCCCGCCGCCGCCCGCGCGTTCGCCTTCGACGAGCCCAACTACCAGGCCGGTGCGTACCGGGACGTGCTCCTGCGCCGGTGGCGCAACGTGCTGGGGCGCACCATGTGGGATTTCCCCGGTGGCCGGACCGACGGCAACCGGTACCTGGTGCTCGGCCTCGGCGAGGGCCCGGCCGCTGACCTTTCCCTGCCGCTCGACCGGGACGACCTGGTCGCATACGGGCCGCTGCTGTCCGACGACGGCGACACCTGGCTGGGTACGGCCGTCCTGCTCAGGGCCCCGGATCCGGACACGGCACGAGCCGTCCTGACCACGGACCGGTACGCGGACATCGAGGTCCACAACTGGGAGTTCGGCGGACGCCGATGAGCCAAGAAGGCGCGGGGTGATGTCATCGCAGGTGCACATTGACGCCCCCCACCCACGCCCAACCGGGATGCTGGAATTGCTGGTGGGCCCCAGGGCAGGCATGAAGGGTGTCGAGTTGTGGCCCGCGGGCACGACCGTTCTTCAAGTGACTGAGTGCACGGTCATCGCGTCCCGCCTCCTGGCGGGTCCCGCACCGCGCACGGTGCGACGTCACCCGCGATTTCATGGCGGCGCCGCCTCAGTCACACAGGGCTGCCATCTGCGCCTTCATCAGTCCCTTGCTTCGCGGGACGGGCGACTCACCCTTCAGGTCCGCGCCCAGGTCGTAGACATTGACGGCGAGGACCAGCTGTCGCTCACCGTCGGCGGTGGTGAGGGACACGCTGGTGAAGCCGGGCCCGCCGCCATCGGTCTCCCAGACACTGATCGGCCTGTTGTCCGGCTCCGATCCGCATGGCACGTCCATGCGCTGCACGCCGAGTCCGTACGCCGGCGCGTCGGGGAACCGCACCGTGGTCAGGAGTGCGCGCTGCTGGGCGGGGCGCAGCAGCTTGCCGGTGAACAGGGCCCGGTGGAAACGGGCCAGGTCATCGACCGTGGAGATCATGGCGCCGGCGGTCCAGTCGTACGACGGGCTGAACCGGGTCACATCGCGTCCCGCGAGGTCATAGCCGTGCAGATGAGGGCCGTGAATGGCCGGGTCGGTCACCGGGAAGGAGGTGTCCTTCAGGCCGAGCGGGACGAGAATCCGCCGATGGATCTCGGAGGGCGCGCTGTGCCGTGTGACCGCCTCGATCACCAGACCGGCGAGTAGGTAGTTGGTGTTGGAGTACGACCAGCCGCCGCCGGGCGCGAACAGCGGCTTGTGCCGGACGGCGCGGGCGATCACCTGCCGAGGGGTGTAGACGTGGTCCCATTCGTGGCGCTCCAGGTAGGGGGCGAAGAACTCCGGCCCGGTGGTGGGGTCGTAGATGCCCGAGGTGTGGTTGAGCAGCTGCCGGATGGTGATGGCCCTGCCGGCGTTGCCGTTTCCCTGGACCACGCCGGGCAGCCATTTCTCCACGCTGTCGTCGAGCGAGAGCCGTCCTTCGCCCTCCAGCTGCAGAAGCACCGTCGACACAAATGACTTGGTATTGCTGGCGATCCGGAACCGCTGGTGCGGCCGGGCCCGCTCGCCGCTCGCCGTGTCCGCGAGTCCGGCCGCCAACCGTGACTCCCGCTCTCCGCGCCTGGCATACGCCACGGCCCCCGGGAACCCGTCCGCGACCGCCTGCTCGATGGCCTCCTCGAGGCCGACGGGCGGCGGGGCCGACGCCCGCTGCTCCCCGACCGCCGGGAAGATCCCTGATACCGCCACCGCGCAAATCCCCGCCAGCAGTGCCGCTGCCCCCGCACGTGCCTTCACCGATCGCTCCTGTTTCTGCTCCCTGCGCTGTTCCTGCCCCAGCGTGCCCGGCCGCCACACCGGCCGCCCATCCTGCTGACTCCCGAGTCGATACGGGGGCTGTCCCCACCCCACGCCGTCCTGCCCCTCGCCAAGTCTGTGCATGGCGAGGTCCTGGCCGGGCGGGGCCAATCAGACCGCGTCATCTTCCTCGGCGGTGACGTAGTAACAGGTGCCGCTCACCGGATTCGGTGAGCGGCACCTGGACTTGGGGGGGGCAGGTGGGCTGGCTCAGTTGGTGTTGAGGGCCAGGCCATAGTGGTTCAGGGCATCGTCGAGGGGCTGGAAGTACGAGGATCCGGTGCCGTTGACGCCAGAGCACTGCTGTCCGACCGGGCCACCGGAGGTCATGCCCTGGGCCTGGTTGCCGGAGATGTAGGCGCCGCCGCTGTCACCGCGCTCGCTGCAGACGCTGGAGCTGCCCAGGCCCGAGACCATCGTGCCGCCGTAGTTGACGGTGTTGTTGTAGGACTTGACCTTGCCGCAGGTCCAGCCGGTGGTCGCACCGGACTTGCACATGGCCGCGCCCGCCGCCGCGCGGGTGCTGCCCTTGACGGCGATGGTGCCGGCCTGGCCGTAGGTGGTGACCGCGGTGGCGATCGAGTCGTCGGAGTCCACGGCCGCGACCCCCATGTCCACGCTCGACTGGCCGGTCGTGAAGCGGGTGTGGGCGCCCTTGGCGAAGTGCGCGTTGTTGTAGTAGAGGTCCGGAAGGCCTTCGACGCAGTGGCTGGCGGATACCAGGTACTGCTTGCCGGAGGAGTTCCTGGCCCCGAACCCGACCGAGCAGTATCCGCTGCCGATCGTCATCTTGCTGCCCGGGGCGACGACGGCCTGCGGCTCCAGTGGCTGCTTGCCCTTGACGATCCGCACCGCGTCACCGTGGGACCGCGCGGCCTTGAGGAAGGCGCGCGCCGTGGCGCCGGTGTCGCTGTGGACCTTGATGGTGACGGTGTCGGAGGCCAGGTCCACCGACCAGGCGTAGACGCCGGTGGGCGTCTGCCGGGCTGCCTTGGTGTCGAGTTGGGCCTTGATGCGGTCGAGCGCCGTCTGGCCGTGCTGCGGTATCCGGGCGCGCAGGCCCGCTTCCTCCACCTCCTGGGCGGTCTCGCGGTCGGCGACGTTGAGGGTGAGCGTGCCGGCCGCGTCGAAGAACGCGCCGTCCCGGGCCGCGTCCTCGCCGAGGCCGGACAGGATGCGCTGCTGCTCGGCCTGCCGATCCAGACGCCGCACAGCCGCCCACTCGGAGATGCCCAGCGAGTCGGCCAGCGCGCTGACCATCTGGGGCTGGTAACGGGTCTCGGCCGCCGCCGGTCCTTCGGCCTGGGCACTGGTGGCCGCTGACACCGACAGGAGCGTGCCGACTGCGGCCGCTGCCAGGTAGTACGTGAGGGGTTCATGACAGTCCTCTGCCGTGGGTGGGGGAAGGGGGAAGCTGAAGTGGTACGCGAGGAGGCTGTACTTGGGAGGGTGAGGCAGAGGAGGCTGCGATCGTTCAATAGCCCGGTCCTATCGGGCAGCGCGGCAGGTATCGCCAGCGTTGAAGAGCCGTGCTGGATATCGGCCGGGTCCTTGGCGGAGAGCCCTCGCGGGGCACCGCCTGCCACGCCGCCGACTATTCGTCCGGCCTGGGGGTCAGCGCAGCCGGAGCGCTCCCGGGGCCCGCTCGTCGAAGAAGGCGGGGGCCGAGGGCGCGGCGCGAGACGTCGTGGTCGCGCCACTCGATGGTGAAGTCGCCGTCCTCCGGGGTTCCGTAGCCGCCAGGTCCGTTGACGGCTTCGCCGAAGGCCCGCAGCGAACAGGGAGTCTCGTGCACAGGCCGCGTCGGCCACGCGCCAGTTGCCGTTGCCGTCGCTCACCGCCGCACACGCAAAGGTGACGATGCCTGACCGTGGCGTGGCTGGGGTCAGGCATCGTCACGTCGGGGGTGGCCCTTGCCGGCTAGGGCGCGTCCACCAGCACGCGGCCGTCGGTCCGGGTGTGTGCCGCGACTCCGCCCGCGTACGCGTTCTCGACCCGCGAGCGCTCTGCCGCGTCGGGCACCGCGTTACGGCAGCTCGTACCGGCGCTGGAGCCCGACATCAGCTGTGAGCAGGGGCCGGGCTTGGTGTCCGGCAGGCCCAGGTTGTGGCCGAGTTCGTGGGCGACGATGCGGGTCTTGTCGTAGCCCTGGGAGACCGCTTGGCTGCCGAGTTCGACCCGGGCCCGGCCACCCGGCCGGACCGGTCCGAGCGTGGCCTGCGGCCAGCCGGTGGTGGCCACGATCTGGATCTCCGCTCGGCTGCCAGGGGCGGCTTTGACCAGCTTGACGTTGCCGACGTTGCCGTTCCACGAGGCGACCCCGGCAGAGATCGCCTGCTCCCAGCCTGCCGCTCTGCTGGCGTCGTAGCGGAGCGTGACCTGCGCGGCCGCCACGCGCTTCGGCGTGGTGGGCTCGGGGGCGGACGCGGCGTGCGCCGCCGGTATCGCGGTCAGGAGCACTGCTGTCGCGGCACCGGCTATACCCAAACGTAGGTAGTGCACCATCACTGTCCTTTCATACGGGAGGAGTCGGACCCCGAGAGGACCGAGAGGGGGGTTCAGAGGAATGGTGCGTACATGACAAGTAGCGCCTTGCGGGGTCGAGGTCAACCGTTGGAGGCCGCGGACTGTATCCAGTTGGTGTACGCGGCGGTGGCCGTGTAGTTCGACCTGGACTGCCGGTCGCTTGTCGAGGCCACTCCGACCACGGTGCCGCCGACCATCGCGGGCCCGCCGGAGTCTCCGCCGGCCGCGACACCGTCGACGCCTTGCAGAGCGATCGCGGTGCCGCCGTAGTGGTCCGTGGTCAGACCGGTCATCCGCATGGCGGCGGTCTTCAGGACGGGCGACTGGCAGGTGCTCTCGTTGTCCCGGCAGGTGGCGCCCCATCCGTAGACGGAGACGTTCGTACCCGTCTGGGGGTAGGTGCTGGCGATCTTGGCGGGCGTGAGGGTGACGTCCCGGTCCAGCCTCACCATGGCGAGGTCGGCCGACGGATGCAGGGTGACGCGTGCGGCGGCGGCCATCGTGCCGCCGCTTGACGCGTACGTGCTGCCGATACGGAAGGTGTACTGCGCGGACCTGTCCACGCAGTGCTTGGCGGTCAGGATGTGACGGGCCGACACCAGGGTCGCGGTGCAAATCCCCTGGCCGTTCTGCAGGACGCGGGCGTGGTAGGGCTGCGCCTGCGTTTCCCTGCCGCCGATGATGGGCTGTGCGCCGGTCTTCTTCGGTGACGCGGCCGTCGTACCGACGGCGCCGGCGGTGGAGTGTGCGGCGGCGGTATACGCCGGGGTGTCGGCGGGAGCGGAAGCGGGGGCGGGGGCTGCGGTGGCCTGGCCGACGGCGCCGAGGGCGAGCGTCGTGGCAAGCCCGGCGGCGCAGGCGGCTGCGCGCACGGACAGTTTGCGAACCTGCATGTGGGGGGTCTCCTCGCTACTTTGCCTCGGGGGAGCCGAGTGCGGTGCGCGATGAGTGTGTACTCCGTATCAGACAGCCGGGGAGGCTGCTAACGCCCGATAGTTCAGATCTATCGGACGGAAAGACGCTGCTGTTCCTGAGAGACGTGCGCAACCGCCAAGCTATTGGCGAACGTTGAATGTCGCCCTACTCTCGCCCCATGGATCTGGAGATTCGGCATCTGCGCGCAGTGACCGCCATTGCCGATGCCGGCAGCCTGCACAAGGCGGCACGCGTGCTGGGGGTGGCCCAGCCGACCTTGACCGCGCAGCTGCGCCGGATCGAAGAGAGCCTGGGCGGAGCGCTGTTCCTCCGGCTGCCCGACGGCTGCCGCCCCACGCTGCTCGGCCACCAGCTCCTCGCCCGCGCCCGGTCGGTCCTGGCCGACATCACACACTTGACCGCCGAGATGCGAGCAGCGGCCAGCTCCGCACGGACACCCCAGCTGCGCATCGGCTCCACACCCACCTCCGTGCTGCCCCTGTGGACGCAGCGTCTGGGTGACCGGTATCCCGAGGCCCAGCTGACTGCCCAGGCAGACGTGTCCTCCAACACGCTGCTACGGATGGTGGCCGCCGGCCAGCTCGACGTCGCATTCGTACACGAGATGGAGGGAACGCATCTGCGCGTACCGGAAGGTCTGCGGCTGCTGGTCTTCCTGGAACGCGAGCCCGCGTTCCTGTCCATTTCCGAGCGTCACCCCGCCGCGTGCCAGCAGACCGTACCGCTTCAGGAGCTGGCGGACGAGCAATGGATGATGGACAAGGCAGCCGACGGTGAATGGGAGATCCTGTACCGGACACTCCTGGCGGCCGGTCTGACACCGCGGGTCCTGCACGGTGACTACTCCACCAACAGACTGTTGGTCACCGCCGGGCAAGCCGTCACCCTGTGCCAGGCCACCTCCCCGGGCGCCGACGGCGTGGTACCACGCCGCCTGGAAGGCGATCCGATCGGGTACCGCTGGCTGCTGGCAGCACGAAGCGACGCTCAACTGGTCTGCGTGCACGACGACTTGCGTGCCGCGTACCAGGAAGCAGCAGAACAGGCACCGCTCTACCAGGCGATGGGCCCCCTGGCCTTCGGACCCGCGCCTTCCGCCACGCCTTAGCGCACCTCCGCGCCGCGCACATCCGCACCGCGCACCTCCGCGCCGCGCACCTCGGCACCGCGCACCTCCGCACCGCGCACCTCCGCACCGCGCACCAGACCCGTCGACCATCCGGCGAGCTCGGCCCCGGGCGAAGACAGTCGGTGATGCCGCATAGACAGGCTGTTTCCACAGCGCTGCCAGGCCCGACCACACTGGCGATGCGGGCGTGATCAACCGGAGCCTCTGCGACGCGCATGCCGTGCGCGAGCACCGGCGCTCGATCGACCTGGCCCGCTACCGGTGTTTCGGCAGGGGCCAGGCGAATGCTTGAGGGCAACGTCTGAGCGTGCCGGGCCCGACGGCTACCACCTGGAGCGGGAGGAGGTCAGACAATGGCAGGATGAGGGCCATGACAATCCAGGCTTATTTTGACATCACCATCGA
This sequence comes from Streptomyces anatolicus, assembly GCF_019400875.1. Lineage (NCBI taxonomy): Bacteria > Bacillati > Actinomycetota > Actinomycetes > Kitasatosporales > Streptomycetaceae > Streptomyces > Streptomyces anatolicus. Next base: position 53,934 of record NZ_WMBF01000002.1, read on the forward strand.
CGGTCGGCCCGAAGGCCGCATCACGTTCAACCTCTTCGACGACGTCGTGCCGAAGACCGTGGAAAACTTCCGGGCGCTCGCCACCGGCGAGAAGGGCTTCGGCTACGCCGGTTCGAAGTTCCACCGCGTGATCCCGGACTTCATGCTCCAGGGCGGCGATTTCACCGCCGGCAACGGCACCGGCGGCAAGAGCATCTACGGCGCGAAGTTCCCCGACGAGAACTTCCAGCTCAAGCACACCAAGCCGGGCCTGCTCTCGATGGCCAACTCCGGCCCCCACTCGAACGGCTCGCAGTTCTTCATCACCACGGTCGTCACGAGCTGGCTCGACGGCAAGCACGTCGTCTTCGGTGAGGTCGCGGACGAGGACAGCATGGCACTCGTCCGCAAGATTGAGAGCTTCGGCTCTCAGTCGGGCGCTACCAAGGCCGAGATCGCCATCTCCGCCTCCGGCACCCTCTAGAGCAAAACGCTCGGCTGGGGTTTCCCAGCCGAGCGTTTCGCGTGGGCGGTCCTTCCACCAGGCGCAACGGACTGCCGAATGCCCAAACCCCCAGGTGCCCCTGTCGTAACCCGATATAGGGGAGTTCGCGGCACTTCGGGCCCGGCGCGCCACCACCCAAGACCATCGAATGCCCCGGAGCCACCCAGGGCGCTCGCCAGCACGTCCCTGCACCCTCCGGGCAGGAGAGCTGCTGCAGGGCACGTTCGCAGCCTGGGCTGTGGAGACCGGCGGCGGCACGTCTTCGTGATGGCGCCCCCACTGCCGTACCGGTGGACGCAGGAGAAGCGACCGCGCCGGCCGGGGAAAGGCCAGCCCCAGACTGGACCGGTCGCGCCATCGTGCGCGGCCCCGGGAGGCCCGGTCGATGAGAGGCGGTTGTGCGCCTCGTGCCCGCGAGCGCTTCGCGGCGAGCCTGAGCCAAGAGCGGCGCGGCAGGCCCCTTCAGCCCCGGACGGGCACCCGCCGGGCCCACAGCGGCCGGGGCGCCGCCTATGAGCCGTCGTGGATCTGTCAGCGCGCACCATACCGATCCTGCCGGTCGAGCACGGCAGGCGGCCGGCTGCTCGCCCTGCCAGCGTGCGGACACTGCGTAAGGCCATGAACGCTGACAGTCAGACCGACCCAGACCTCTACTCCCCGGCGTATGCCCTCATCGATAAGGTGGAAGACGGCCTGGTTCACCGAACGGGCCCGATGTGCGCGGCTCCGCGCACAAGCCGGCGGGCTGACTGGACGACGGCTCCGACGCTCCCGGTGAAAGAGCCCTGTGTGGCTGGATAGACCGCTTGAGCGGAGGGCGGCAAGCCCTAATGTGGACGTCAAGTCCCTTGAGTGGCAGGTTACTTCAGGCTCCAAACGGAAGAAGTGATCACTATGTTCCGAAGGGCAGCGACCGCTGTCGCCACAGTCGCGTTGACAGCCACCGGCGTCGCGCTCTCCCCCACAGCATCCGCCGCTGAGCCGTGCCGTGCTGGTGGTCTGTGCCTCTACCGCAACACCGGGTTCATCAACATGCAGTTCGTCACTGAACGACGCGGCCAATGTTGGGACCTCGGGGATTACGGACTGGAAAACGCAGTCTTCTCCTACCGCAACAACATGTCCGTCTACGCCCGCTTCTACAACGACGCGGGAAGCAATGTCTGGAACGTTCGTAACGGCGGCAGCAGTTCTGACAGTTCATCCTTCTCAGGCGAGACGTGGGTCTGCACCGACTGACCATGCGCACCTTCGCCCGCCGTCGTCGGGACGTAGGGGCCGAACGGGTCCGGTTCCCGGCAGCCGGTCATCGCGGCTGCAGCGAGCTCTCCTTCACGGACCCGGCCGTGCGCTCAAGGCCGGGACACAGCTGCTGCGCTCCGCGGCGCGCTTCTTCGCGATGGCGGTAGCGGCGATGAGGAAGCCCTCGGCTTCGGCCGCGATCACCGCGGCTTGGTCGACGGGAGCACGGCGGTTCAGGTGCCGGGTCATGACCGGTCGCATTCGTGGCCGTCGGCGTCGATGACGTCGCGCTTGCCCGTGTTCTCTTTCTGGTCGAGCTGCGCGACGTCGGGGTGGTGCAAGTCGAAGGCCGGGGATTCGGAGCGGATCCCGCCCTGCCGATCAGGAAGAACGCGAACGACGTGATCAGGTACAGATGGCCGACCTTCTTGTGATCGGTCGTGGTGATCCAGGAGACGACCACCCGGACCCTGTTGCGACGCCCTTCCGTCGGTACCAGCGTGACCGAATCCGCTCGAGCAGTCACTTCTCTCCACTTGATCCTGAATTTCACCCCTTTGCGCCGTCAAGCATCCGAACAGTACGCGCGCACTTCACGCGGCGCGCCGACCGAATGCGTGGCAAATTGCTGATTGACCGAGTGAGCTTTTGTGGATCTTCCGCAGCGGACTGGGAGCCGTGCCGCAAACGCTCGCGTCCCACACCGTGCTCCGGTCGCCGTTCGGCCAGATCGGTGGTGTGATGCTGTAAGAGATCTGTACCGGCAACACGCTGCTCGGCGTGCCGTTGAGCGGTTACGGCCGCATGCATGACGCGTTCGGTCTGAGCACTTCCGCGGCCGCTAACAGGACGAAGGCCATCACGCTGACCGGCGCGCCGCTCTTTGCCGTCGCGGGCATCGTGGCAGCACGACGCAAACGGCGATGAAAGGCAGCCGGTCATTCCCCCGACCGTCCTGGACATTAGGCAGTACAGACCAGAGAAGTCCAAGAGTGCAGTACAGGCAGAGGAGTGGCGTAGGGACCCGATGTCACGGCACTCGCCGAGGCACCGCCGAGAAGGAAGGCCATCGTGATGACTGCACGCACACACGCCACCCGGGGTGCTCGTACTCCGGTCCAGCAGGCGGCCCTGCTCGTCGGAGCGGTGTTTCTGCTGGTGGGAGTGCTGGGTTTCATTCCGGGGATCACCACGGACTACGACACCATGAAGTTCGCGTCCCACGACTCCCACGCGGAACTGCTGGGTATTTTCCAGGTGTCCATCCTTCACAACCTGGTGCACCTGGCCTTCGGCGTCGCTGGTCTGGCCATGGCCCGAACCGCCGCCACGGCCCGGACGTTCCTGCTGGTCGGAGGCGCCATCTATCTGGTGCTGTGGCTCTACGGCCTGATCATCGACCACCACAGCAGCGCCAACTTCGTGCCGCTCAACAACGCCGACGACTGGCTGCACTTCGTCCTCGGCATCGGAATGATCGCCCTAGGCGCGCTGCTCACCCGCCGCACCACCGCGGCCCGGTAAGAACCGGGCGACATCCACCCCGAGAGCTGTCGGGGGACCTTGCACAGGTGGCGCCGGTATGCCGGGCGGACGAGGTAAGCGAGGATGCTCCTGAACCCCCGGCGGAGGCCGGGCTGAGCCGGTCGGAGGCGGCGGGTTTCTCCCAGGGCCGGCGGAGACCCTCGGCGAGAGGCCGGGTGAGTCGGAGCTGGGTGTGAACGACGATCAGCAGCCAGGTCCGCGGTCCGCCGCCTCGGGAGTACGAAGCTTCGGAGTGGCCCTGCCCAGGGTCTGCTTCGCGAAGCGGAAGGTGTGCTCCAGATCGAAGCGGCGGAGAAATGCCTGCCAGAAATGGTCAATGTCGTCCGCAGTGAGCCCGCTCTTGGAAGACCATAACCACGTCGGCGGGGCGGCATCACGGTTCTTCGACAGATGCTCGACCTTCAACCGGATCAAGGTCACCTCGACCAGGGGGAGTTCATCGTCGTGGTCGAGCCATTAGGAGCGGTGGAGCGCTCTGACATTGCCCCTCTAACGTCCCGCGGCTTCTGCGGGACGTAAAACGACAAGCTACGGACCGAGCCGGATCCCGCGAGCTGCGGCGACGGCATCGATGGCGCCGACGTGCCAGGCGTAGAAGTGCTTCGTCCCGTAGCAGAATGCCAGCACCTGCTCGTACGCCTCTTCGGTGCCGATCCGCAACAGGGCCTGTACGGCGGGCTCGTGGGCGCCGGACCAGGTGTCGGGGCCCAGGAGGGCCGTCAGGGGAGTGAGGTCCCGCGCCGAGCCGCGTTCGACGAGCGCGAGGGACGCCACCTCCCGGGCCGGGGTCGATCTGGACAATCGGCGCTCACCGGAGGCCGCGTACGTCGCTCCGTCCCTCTGGTCCTGCGCCGCCGTGGCGAGTCCGAGCAGCGCCCGGGTCGCCTTCACCTCGGGGCGGGCGGCGAGCGCCTCGACGAGCCGGTGACCCACGTCCTCGGGCAGGCCGTCCGCGCCGGCGGCGAGCCCGACGAGGACCGGCAACGCCGGGCCGCCGATATCCCGCAGCGCCCGCACGGCGGCACGCGCGAGGTCCGGCTCGGCGTCGGGCGTCACGAACTCCCCGAGCGCGCGAGCGGCTTCCGGCACCGGAAACACGCCCAGGGCCACGACCGCCCGTCGCCGAACCGCCTGGTGCGGCGATCGCGCGCAGGCGAGCACCACCGGCAGCGTGTCCGGCACACCGATCGAACCGAGGGCCCGCACGGCGTGCGCCCGCAGAGTGCCGGGCTGCTCCTCGTGCGTGGCCAGGGCGACGAGGAGTGGGGCGGCGGCCGCGCACCGCAGAGCGCCGAGCGCGTCGACGGCGGACGCACGTACCCCGACCGGAGTCGTGTCGTCCGCCAGGGCTGACAGGAGCACCGGGGCCGCGTCCGTGCGTCCGGCGAGGCCCAGCACGCGCGCCACGCCCCGCCGTCGGGCGACGGATCCGCCGGGGCGCGTGAACAGGTCCACCAGCTCGGACGACAGCATCGGCTCCGGCAGTGCGGCCACGAGATCCGCCACCGTGTCGCCGATGTGCGCGTCGTCCAGCGCCGCCACCAGCGCACCTGCCGCCCCGGCCCCCGCCAACGCGGCGAGCGCCCCGGCGGCGGCCCGGCGCACGGCCGGGGCCGCCGCCTCGCGCAGATGGTGCGCGAGCAGGGCGCGGTGTTCATCGGGGTCCGGTACGGCGAAGAGGCCGGGCTCCGCCGCGATGTGCGCGCAGACCGCCGTCACGGCGTGAGGAGGGCAGCCGGGGCCGGAGGGGTCCGCCGCGCCGCGAAGCACGTCCCACAGGTGGGCCCGGCCCTCCTCGGTCCTGGCGAGCAGGACCGTCGCGAGGCGGGCCGTTTCGGGGTCCGGATCGCGCTGGGGGGTGTGGAGGAGCCGCTCGGCGGCCGGGTGCCGGTGCGGGGACGGCCACGCGGCGGCGGGCAGCGCGTGCAGTGCCTGGACCGCGGCACGGCGCAGCTGGGTGTCCGAGGCAGGGGAGTGCGCGAGGACGAGCAGGGCAGAGGCGGCCCTCGGATCCCCGATCGCGCCGAGTGCGCGCACGACGCGTACCGCGAGATCGGGCGGATACCCCCATAGCGTGGCCAGGAGGGGCGTCACGGCCTCCGGGGCCCGCAACGCGGCAAGGGCCTCGAGCACCCGTACCGTCCAGCGCCCCCGGCCGGACGGCAACCGCTCGCACAGGTCCACGAGGCCGCGGATGACCTCCGGCCCACCGATGGCCAGCAGAGCTTCGCACGCCACCTCGTCCAGCTGACGGCGGTTGTGCTCCGACTCGGCCAGGGTACTCAGCAGCAGAGGCACGGCCCGCTCCACGCGCAGCCGGCCCAGGGACGCGAGGGCGTGCCAGCCAAGTCCGGGGGGCGGCTCGTCCTCACGCGCGAGACAGGTGTGCAGTGTTCTGACGACTTCCGGCGTGCGTACCGCGCCGCCCAGCATCGCGGTGGCGTACAAGGCGGCGTCATGGTTCTCGGACCACGTGGCCCGGCACAGCCCCGCCGCGTCGCCCTCCATGCGCATGCGCATCACGTCGGAGATGGACACCGCCCGCTCCACTCAGGCCTCCTCGCCCTCGTGCACCTGGTCGGACATCGCCACGTACAGCGGTGTCCCGACGACGATCGTCAGCTCCTCACCGTCCTCCCGCGTCACGGTGGAACGCATCAACTGCCGCGCCAGGAAGTCGCAGTACACCGGTGGCACCGTCAGCGTCTCGACCGCGTGCAGCACCTCGTGGGCCACCCTTCCCCGGCTCGGCATCCGGCCGCCGCGCGACCGCACGTTGAACTGGCTCTCCCACTCCGGAGGGGTGTCCTGGAGCAGCCGGAAGAGCGACGGCAGTCCCGAAAAGCCGATCCGGCCCATCTCCGGCGGCGCGTCGTAGCCCACCAGGTGGTGGGCGGAGCCGATGAGTGCGACAACAGTGTCGCCGTCGCGGCCCGTCATCAGGGTCGGCTTGTTCACCTCGCCGTACCCGGCGATCCGCAGCGCAAGGTCACCCCGGAACCAGGCGGTGGGCTCCGTCATCCAACCGACGTCGAACTCCCGCTCCAGATACGACTCGACGATGTCCAGCCGGTCGTACGTGCTCGCTTCGGTACGCGGCGACTGTACGGCCAGGCTGAGGACCTTGAGGTCGACCTTCGCCTCGACGGCGAGGCGCTTCAGCAGCTTGGGCGGGATCTGCCCGTACGTCATGTCCACCTTGGCGGTGGAGACATAGACGTAGTACCTCATGTGCCGGTCAGGCGCCGGGCCTCTGGGGGAGCGCCAGGAAGGCGCCGCCCTGTTCTGAGCTGTCACCGGACTTGAACCACTGCAATGCTGTGCTCATTGCTCTCCTAGCGCCCGGCCCAACGGGCCTTTGACTGCCTCGAGTTGAGGGACTGAGTCCGCAGCATCGCATACTCGCGCTCCGGAGTACGACGAAGCGTTTCGCCGCCGCATCGCTCTGCTCCCTGGGGCCCCTCGCCAGCCCCGCCATGCCAGACGCGCTGGTCCGCGCCACCAAGCTCGACAAGTTCCGCCAGGACCGGCACTACCTCCGCCCCACCGGCAGGACGCCTACCCTGCACTGCGACGATGGCGACGCCCCGACGCCGCCGCAGATGGGAGGGCCAGTTCATGGACGCGTCCGGAACCCTCCGGCTCACCAAGGTCGTGCCGGGCCTCTACCCCGGGCGCACCCGCCATCCTCCGGCCTGAACGTGCCGCAGTAGAGGTCCCGTACAACCTTCCCGCACCGTCGAAGGTCACATGATCAGCTGGCGTGAACCAGCGGGTGACTCGCAGTGAACAGCGGGGAACCCCCGGTGGCTTCACGCACCGCGGCCGCCCAACCGCACCTTGACCGAGGGAAGTTGCATGTCGCGCGCCCGTCGCACCGCCCGTCTCACCATGCCCGTTATCGCCGCCTCACTGCTGGTGGGCGGCGGCCTCTCCGCCCTCGCTCTCGGGCAGGGCACCGCCCGTGCCGCCGCGCCCGCCACCGAGGCGCCCACCGCCGGGCGCGCGGGGACCGCGGCGAAGGCGACGGACGACTTCAACGGCGACGGGTACGGCGACCTGGTCGTCGGCGCCCCGGGCGGCACCGTCTCCGGGCAGACCAAGGCCGGGTACGTGGTGGTGACGTACGGGTCGAAGCTCGGCCTCGACCCGGCCCGCAAGAAGGTCATCAGCCGCTCCACGAGCGGGGTGCCCGGGGCGGCCACCTCCAAGCAGGCGTTCGGCAAGTCGTTCACCAAGGGCGACCTGGACCACGACGGCTACACCGACCTGGTCATCGGCGTGGACAGCAGGAGCTCCGCGGCGGGCGCCGTGGTGCTGTGGGGCTCCGCGTCCGGCCTGACCCGCGGCACCAAGATCGCCAGCCACGGTTTCACCCCGCAGGCCGGCGACTTCGACGGCGACGGCACCACCGACCTCGCCCTGTTCTCCGGGGAGGGCTACTACGGAGACGACCCGATCGGCCAGCAGGCCCGCCTCTGGAAGGGCCCCATCGCGCGGACCGGCACCCCGGCCAAGAGCCTCGACTTCATGGACAAGTCGCAGTGGTGGGACTACGACAGCGAGCAGCGCCCCGACCCGACCTGCGCCGACCGGAACTGCATCGACGGCCCCACGTCCGTGCAGGGCCCGGTCGTCCCCAAGGCCGTCGGCGACATCAACGGCGACGGCCGCGCCGACATCGCCATGAACGACTACGACGGTGACGGCGAGTGGGGGAACAGCGTCCTGTACGGCACCCCGACCGGCTTCAAGCGCGGCCAGGCGCCGGGCTCAGCCGGTGAGTTGGGCGTGGGCGACGTCAACGGTGACCACTACGACGACCTGGTGCTCGGTGACGACGACTACGAGCCGGGGGTCAGGGTCGCCTTCGGCTCGGCCGACGGCCTCAAAGCGGAGACGCAGAAGTTCGACCAGGACTTGCCGGGCGTGCCCGGCGCCGAGGAGGACGGGGACCGGTTCGGCAGCGCGATCGCCGTCGGCGACGTGACGGGGGACGGGTACGCGGACGTCGCGGTCGGCGTCATCGGCGAGGACGTCGGCAGCGTCACCGACGCGGGCGCCGTCGTCCTGGTACGCGGCAGCGCCGGTGGCGTGACCGGGTCCGGGGCCCAGGCCTTCCACCAGAACACGGCGGGTGTCCCGGGCGTCGCCGAGAAGGGCGACTTGTTCGGTGCGGCTACCGCGCTGCTCGACGTGACCGGTGACGGCCGCGCCGACCTCGCCGCCTCGTCCGTCCAGGAGAACGCCCAGGCGGGTGCGGTGTGGTCGCTGCGCGGTACGTCCACGGGCCTGACCGCCACGCACTCCGTCGCCTTCGGACCGAAGGACGTCGAGGCTCCGAACACCAGGGCGCTCTTCGGCAGCGCGCTGCGCTGAACTCCAAGAGCGGAGAGTGCACGCGCGTGGAGCACCCACACGAACCGCGGCCCGGCCCGAGACCCACAGGGGAGGCCTCGGACCGGGCCGCGCTCCGGCCATCTGGTCCGGCGATGCGGCGTACCCGCCGACGCTGTTGGTGCCCAACCGGATCGGCGAGCGCAACCCCGACCGCACGATCCCGCGCCTGAGGGTGTCCACCCGGCACCTGTGGCAGGGGGCAGCGGGGGAGGAGGGTGAAAGGTTCTCCCAGTAGCTCTCCCGCTCCGAGGACGGCCCGAGCCGCTCGGTGGACCAGCACGTGCAGTCCCCGCCTTCGCACACTTCCTTGTCACACTCTTCGTGGTACTCCAGCGTTGTTCACAAGTTTTGACGGCATGGACGGTGTCGTGCGTCGCTGACCAGAGTGTCCGTACGTTGCCTGACGCAGCCGAGGTGTAGACGGCGAAACCGGCCCAGGGAACTTTCTGTCCCTGGAGTTTGACTTGCCGGCAGGGCAAGATCGGGTACATGTCCAGCCAACGTGAGATCGTTCTGCCGCCAAGCATTCGGTTATCAGGAGACGGGATACTGCTGAGAGAGTGGACCGAGTCCGACCTGTCCGCGTTGGTTGAGCTCTACGACGATCCCGAGATCGACCGATGGACTCCAGTGCCCTCTCCGTTCGACTTCATAGCGGCGCGTGAGTACCTGACCAAGGCTCGCGAAGGCCGCGAAAAAGGACGAAAGAAAGCGCAATTGGCGCTCACTACCGACGGTGAGCAGCCACGCGGTGAGGTTCTCCTCTTTCGCAGCGAGCTCGACGCGCGGGATGTAGAGCTCGCTTATGGCGTCGGCAGCCAACATCGACGCCAGGGCCTGGCCTCACGAGCCGTCAAGTTGATGGCTGACTACGCCTGCCGCCAACTGGCCGCAAAACGAGTGCTGCTGCGCATCGAAACGGCAAACTGCCCGAGCGTGGCTGTCGCTCGCGCAACTGGCTTTCAGCTCACCGACGATGAGCCCATCACACGCGAGGCCAAGGGCCGCCAGGTGACATTGCTTACCTGGTGTTATCAGAGCGGCGAAGCGGATTCCCTTTCGGCTTGAGCGGCTGGGACGCCCCGGCCGGGCAGGATGATCCTGCGCGGCCCCGCTGCTCGTCTGGTCGGTACCAGCTTGTGAGCTGTCACCCCAGTGGCGTCAGCACTTGACCAGGTAGGACGCTCCGGCCCACCGGTTCTGGTTGTTCCAGAGCATCCGGAAACCATGGCTGACCCTGAGCGACGCCTGCACCTTCTCGCCGGGGGCCTCCTCACGGCTCGGGATGAGTTGTTAGGGCGTGCTGTTCAGCTGCGGGGCAGCCGCCCACAACCGGCATTGCATGGCGCCGACGGCTATCGCGTTGCCCCCGATGCCGAACGGCTGGGCGGCCCCGATATGCGAGTGCGGCTACCCGGAAGACGGCAACGGTTCCTCGGCAAGGGAGAGAGTCGCGGGCGCCCCAGCCCATAGGCCCGGGCCGCGTCCTTGCCCGAGCCAGCTGTCGCACCGCCACCGTATGGGCCGAGCCCAGGCCATGTTTTAGGTTCTGATTCCTGTGCGCGCCCTGCACGGTGATAATCAAGATGTGGGGCGAGGGGATCTTCCCGATGAGCAGTGGACGGTGCTGGAGTCGTTGCTGCCTGGGGTGGGCATAAGTCGCAGGTGGCCTGGCTGTCGGCGGCTGGTAAACGGTGTGCGGTGGCGGGCTAGGACCGGAGTTCGGCGGCGGCATCCCTCTCCAGCATCAGCCAGGAGAAGACCCTCACTCTGCGCTGCAGGGCGTTCCACCGCTTGAAGGAGTGGAAGCGTGCCCGGGCGCTGCGAACCGCCGCCGCGCCGACCGGCAGCACCGACAGCAGGAGCAGCGGCAGCAGGGCCGGGTGCAGAATGCCCAGGACGCCGGCGGTGCCCACGAGTCCGAGGAGGGCTGCGGCCAGGGAGACGACCTGGCCGACGATCTGCCGGGCGTAGTACAGCCCTCGGTCGTTGGCCCGGTAGGCCTCGTCGTGCCAGTCCGCGTCGTCGACGACCTCCAGCCGCACGTGTGCGGTCAGGGTGAGGAACTCCCTCTCCAGCGCGGCGCGGATCTTCGGTGTCACCCGGGCCTGGGCGACGGCGACGCCTGCCTCCAGGAGAGCCCGGGCGGCCAGGAAGCCGACCACGACCAGGAGTCGAGGGACGGCCGCGCGTACTCGGTCCGGTGTGGGCCCCTCGGCGAATAGTTCGCGCAGCACCGCCACCGAGGCCATGAGCCCGAACGCCGTCATCGCGGCCGACGCTAGCTGCAGGACGACGATTGCGATGGTCGCGCTCCGGTCCGCCTTCCAGGCCAGTTGGCCGATCTGGCGCACGATCCGCGGCAGCCGCGCGAGGACTTGTCCCACTGTGGCTTTGGAGGCGGCGCCGTCGTACACGGACCAGTACGCCTCTTTCAGGTCGTCGGTGATGTCACCGTCGTGCGCTACGAGCGCACCGGCTGAGCACGTTGACCCGGAATCGGCGCTCCCGTGACTGCGGGTCCCAGTTGTGCACGAGGTTGCTCACCGCCGTCTTCGAGGCGCTGTAGACCTTGAGTTGCTTAGTGCGCCGCACGCTGTTGCTCGAGCGACGACCGGATGAAGGTGTTCTCCGCCAGCAAGCCAGGACCGTCTTCGCTGCTGGACCGGCACTTACAACACCTGCGGACGGCCCTCACCCGAGCCAGAACCTAACGAAGCACTACGAGGACTTGTTCGTCCGAGCATGGCGGGCGGGCTGTGCCGCGACGTCCCCCATCGCCTGAATGCGTGAGGCGACCGGCACACCCGACACGTAGAGTCCCTCTGTCCATAGGGGAGGGATCGGAGTCCAATGCACATCAGAACGACAGTCCGAGCGGTCATCGCGGCAGGTCTCGTAGGAATCATCGCGGGATGCGCACCGGTCGGCCCCGAGGCGGGGGGCGCCGCACCGGACGCGCAGAAGTCGAAGAAGGCCCGCCCGGGGGCGGGTGCGGAGAAGGTGCGCTACGCGTCCGCAGAGCGGCTGCCCGAACGAATAGCCTCAGACGGTACGACGATAGAGGTGGGAAATCCCGCGGCCCGTTCGACCGTGCATGCGTACGAGGACCCGCGTTGTCCCGCCGTCGAGATGTACGAGCGGACCGGAGCCGGAGCAGTCCACAAGCTGGTGCTCGGCGGGGAAATCAAGACCGAGTACACCTTCGCTTCCTTCAAGGACGACCGGCTCGGCGGCAACGGCTCGAAGCGAGCCGTGAACGCGCTGCGCGCCGCACTGGAGAAGGGGAAATTCGTTGAGTACCACGCGGTGATCTTCAAAAACCAGGCCGCGGTCGAGAGCAGCGGCGGATTCACCGTCCAGCGCCTTCTGAAACTTGCCGATAAGGTCCCCGGGCTGCGCGGTGAAGCCTTCGACCGGGCCGTTAGGACGATGAAGTACCGGTCGTTCGTCACCGCGTCCCAGCAGGCCTACCAGCAGACCGGCGACGATCCGATCGGCCCCGGCACCCCCACAGTCGTCGTGAACGGCCACACCATCAACAACGGGCTATGGCACGTCAATTTCGACCCGTCCCTTCTCCGCTCGCTGGTGACAGAGCTTCACGACTCCCCCGGATTGTGGGACCTGGTCTACAAGCCTTACCGGGACGAGGTGCAGGACGAGTCCCTCGAGCCCTGAGGACGTCGGCCGCATCGGCGCCCGACTCGACGAGCCGTACCACCTGGATCAAGCATGTCGGGAAGGCAGCAGGACGGCCGCTTGCCTGCTTACCCGGCAGAAGTGGGAGGCTACCCCCTTCGTCGCATCGGTCAACAGGTAGAAGCGTCGCGAGAAAGACCGCCGGCAGCGATCGGTGACACCCTCGCACTCGGTCTGATCACCGAGGGCATCGGCCTCGGCCTGCCGATCACCGCCCCGCCCCACTTCAACGACGCCCAGGCCGCCCACCCCGCCGTGGCCCATCACGTCGCCTGCCTGCGCGAAGCGGGCGTCACCGTGCTACTCGGGGAGGGCGGATTCGTGCCCCACAAGCCCAAGCATGGCGACCTCGACGCCTACCCGTGGCAGGCTGGCTCTGTTCATGAGAACTGGCTCTGGCTCAACTTCTGTGACGCAGCCACTCTGAGCGACAGCCGAGTGTCTTCGAGCCGTACGCGAAGTCGCCCGGAGATGGTCCGTGGGAGAGGTCGAATTCCGGCTGAGGGAGTTCCTGTTGCTGTCGATCACGGATGTCGCGGTGCCGTCGGTGAACTCTACGGCGAGCTCAGTACCGGGCCAACCAGCAGCGGCTCATTGGATCAACGTAGCGTCAGAATGCATGGACCTCTTCGCACTCTTCGGCCCGCCCGCGATCACGCTCTTACTCTTCGTCATCGCAGTCTTCCCATACGCGCTGTGGGTTACCAGGAAGGAGCCCACACGGACGGCTCGCCTGGCTGTAGTCGGCAGCGCAGCAGCTCTCGCCGCTTACGGTGCCGGCACCTTCTATGGTCTCGTCTACACGCACCCCCTCGACCTCTGCGCAACGAAGACCGCCAGGGGCGACTACGTGGACGCCGGACGCGACTACAGCCTGACGTCAGCGACCATCCACCACTTCCCGCCATCCGTGACCTGCCATTGGAGCAGCGGACACAGCACCAACGATGTGTCGGTCTGGACCACGCCTCTGCTTTACGCAGGGCTGGCCTGCGCCACCGTCTGCTTCACCCTGATACTCATCAACCGCTCTCACCGCAGAAGCGCCCACCGCTGAAACGGCTGGCCCATTCTCGACTACGCCATCAAGCTCAGGGTCGAAGCCGCCGACGCCGACGTCTCGTTGCCGAGGGAGATGTCGCAACACTTCTGCTCTACACCGCCCGCCGGATGCATTGCGCATCAACGCGCACGTTCTCGATGCTCACGTCGACCGACGGCACCGCGACGTCCCTGATCGACAGGAACAGGAACTCCCGCAGTCGGAATTCGACCTCTCCCACGGACCATCTTCGGGCGACTTCGGGTACGACTCGGAGAGACTCGGCTGCCACTCAACTTCCGTGACGCCGCCACTGCGTCACGCCAATAGGGCGCGCTTGCGAAGAAGTTGGAAGCCCGCCCGCCCGAACATCTGGCGTTTGAGCATCTTGATCCTGTTGACATGCCCCCCGACTGCGCCCGAGCTCCAGGGCAGGGTGAGTCCGGCGGTGACGGCGTCGAGGTCGCGGTCGATGCCGGCGGCGAAGGCGTGGAGGCTGGGGAGGTCGTCCTGCCGGACGGCGGCGAGCCAGTCCGTGAGACGCTCGCCCTGGCGGTCGGTGAGCATGGTCGCGAAGGAGCGGACATGCCGGGTGAGGGCGTCGAGTTCCGGGCACTGGGTGCGGATCGTCTTGAGCCGAAGTTGTTCCGGCTCGGTGAGGGTTTCCGGGCGGCTGAGGATCCATCTGGAGACCGTTCGAGGTGAGGGCAGCCGGGCGGTCACCGGTCGTGGTGAGGTGCGCTTCATGAACCGCCTCGCGCGCCGCGACGACGCCTAAACGCCGCACCCGGCGCGCCCGGGGGACCAGCAGGCGCACCGCCCGCAGGAGCCCGGACCGCACCGTGGCCGCGAGCCCGGACCGCACCGTGGCCGGGAGGCCGGCCACTGAGTGGACCCGATGGCGCGCCCGATGGGGTCAGTCGTACGCCGACATCGTCCACGACCGCGTCACCGCTGGCCCTCGCGACGGGGTTCTACTCGTGGTCGGTGATTTCGACTGCTCGGGCGAGGACATCGAGCGCGACTGGATCACCCGCACCGGCTACTGGGCTGGACCGAACGTGTCCTGCTGACCTATGACCAGGTCAGCAGCCTGCGAGCTGCCCGCGACCGAGGGCTATGTGCTGTCCGATGGGCACCATCGTCTCGCCTTCGCCTCAGGCGGTGTCCTGTCGGGGTGCGAGGTGCCCGATGGCTGGCCGGTAGGAGCGCAGCGCGGCGAGTTTATTCGCCCGGGCTTCTTCGCCCGGCTCCCGCCCCATGCCGGCCTCCGGCGTGTCCAGCAGCGTCTTTGTGTTGCTCCTCCAACTCACCCGCTCGCAGGGCCTTCTTCTGCTGGTGCCCCCACTGTCCGAGGGGAAAGTCCTTGGTGACGCTGGTGACGCTGGTGACGCCGACTCCACCTCGACGTCAGACGGGACGGTGTAGAGGCCGGTGTTCTCGTTCTCCTTCCGCCTCCGGATGGGGGCCTGGTAGCCCTCCAGCCACACCAGCGACTGCGGCCGGTAGACCCGCCTTCGGAGGAACGCGGCGATGGTCGCGGCGCCGCGTGGGCTGGAGAAGTGCAGCGGGGCGGCTTCGGCGGCGGCCTGCGTGCCGTCCTGCTCGTGGTCTTCGCCGTCGGCCTGGCGGACCAGGTACAGGGCGTGGCCGCGTACCGCGCCGCCGTCGAAGGCGTCCTCCGCGTCACGCGGGCGTCCCATCGCCAGCTGGGTGGAGGCGCGTGAGCCCTGGAACTCGGCGAGGCCCACTCCGGCTCACTCTCGTCCTGGTCCTGCTCGGCGCGTGCAGGTGCCGCTCGGCGAAGTCGAGGTCGGACCAGCATCGCTCGTCGCCGAGATGGGAGCGGGCACGGGCGCGACCGGCGTAGGCGAGCGCCTCCACGAACGGGGCGGCCTTGCTGCGCACGGTGCTCAAGGCTGCGCTGGCCATGGACTCGGCCTCGGCGGGCCGGTCGCAGTTGTAAGCGGCGGCTGCCCAGAAGGTGAGGATGTGCGCCCCCAGGCCAGGGTCCCCCGCGCTGTGGGCGGACTGGAGGGCGGACTTGAAGATCCGGTCGTTGCACGAACCGTGGACGTCGAAGAGCGCCCAGGCCCGCATGCGCTCCAGGTCGGCGGCTGCGGCATACAGCCGCCGTTCGTGGTCCAGGGAGTACAGCCCGGCCGCGCTCTCCGGCAGCTCGCCCGGCCGCTCACCGGCGGGGCCAGAGCGCCCTCCACGGCAGGCGGCAGAGGCGCCTGGTCCCTCACCGCGAGCATGATCACCACCGCCCACACCGCCGAAAGTGCGTCCCGCCTCACACCCCCCCAGAGAAAGAGCACGCTCCCGCTTCCCTGGGCCGATCGCCGGGGCTCGGATGACGCCCCCGAGCGCACGCGCGACCATGGCCTGGTGGACGACAGCAACAAGGCGGGCCCAAGACGGCGCCCCGCCGAACGAGCGCGACACGGGGGCTGGCCACCGACGGTGGGAGTGGAGGAAGAGCTCTTCCTGGTGGATTCCGCCAGCGGAGCCGTCGTGGCCGCCGCTCCCCAGGTGCTCGGCCGGGCAGCCCCAGTACTGGGGGACCTGGTAGCCGGGGAGTTCACGAAAGCCCAGGTCGAGATCCGTACGCCGCCATGCACGCGCGTGGAGGAACTGCACGCGCACCTGGTGCGGCTACGGCAGGCGCTGGCCGCCTGCGCCGCCCAGGAGGGAGTGTGGGTGTGTCCTTTTGCGACGCCTGTCATCGCCAGGTCCCCGCTGCCCGTGGGCGGCCACCCCCGCTACCGGGCCAGTGTGGAGCTGTACCGGTCGCTGATGGACGATTTCGCAATCTGCGCCCTGCATGTCCACGTGGCCTTGCCCGACTGTGACATGGCCGTCCGTGTCAGCAATCACCTGCGCGCGTGGCTCCCGCTGCTGGTGGAGATGACCGCGAACTCACCCTTCCACCAGGGACGTGACACCAAATTCGCGAGCTGGCGCTCGGTGATCCGCCTGAGCCTGCCCAGTCTCGGGCCGCCGCCCTACGCCGAGTCCTTCGAGGACTACCGGCGCACCGCCCAGGCTCTCACCGCGGTGGGAACGATGCCCTTCGCCGACCTGCCGTTCTGGGACATCCGCCCGCATCCGCATCTGCCCACACTCGAAGTCAGGTGTACGGACGTTCCCGCCGACCCCGCAGACTCCGCCGCGGCGGCGGCAATCATCCGCGCGCTGGTGGTGACCAGCGCCCGTCTGGTGGAGAGCGGCGACCACGGCCCGCGTCTGCGAGGCGAGCTCCTGCGCGGCGCGTACTGGTACAGCACGCGCGACGGATGGAGCGGCCAGGGCCTGGACGCGCTCTCCGGGGCGATGCTGCCGGCACCCGAACGCGGCCACCGACTGGTGGACCACATCGGCGACGTACTGGAGGAACTCGGGGACCTCCCCAGAGTCACGGCCTTCCTCGAGCGTCTGGCCGCCGGCGGTTCCGGAGCGCACCGCCAACGCGCCGCCTACCGGGCGGGCGGCCTCTCCCGGGTCGTGGCCGACCTGAAAATCTCCCCCTGACACCGGGCCCGCGCCGGCCCTCCCCAGCCAAAGCCAAGGCACCGTGCCCGACCACTGCCCCGCAGACATCACCCAGGCATCCGCCGACCTGCTGAGGCCGCGGACCAAGCGCACCCGCAGGCATCGCCCCCGCGGCGGACCTCACGGCAGCGGACCTCACCGGCCGACCGGTGATGCTCCGCCCGGTGCAGCCAGGGCCCAACGTGCGCGGCCGCCAGGCAGTTGGCTATGTCAAGGATCTGACGAACCAGCAAGAACATCTGTATTCCGTGCTGAACCAGTGGAAATACCAGCTTGCCGATTGTCTGGAAGATGGCGGTTCGCTGATGTTAGGGGTGGGGTAGCGCGGGCAGGATGCGACGAACGCACGTACGAATCCTGGGAGCTGCCTGTGTTACACCGGAAGTACCTCCTCGCCCCTGCGGCTATCGCCGTCTGTGTCATCGCCACCCCCTCCGCTACCGCCAGCCCCGGCCCGATCAAGAACGGCAGCGGTGCGGCGAAGATCGTTGACACCAGCTTCTCCACGCTGTCCTCGCCGGGAGGGGAGGACCCCATCCTGCGGGCGGGCAACGCGAAGTTCGGGCGCGCCCACATCAAGCAGGGCGGGCGGCACCACCACAAGCCCAGCCACCCCTACACCCGCGCTGCCAAGAAGAGGTGGCAGGGCGCCTTTAACAACGGCATATGCAAGCAAATTCGCCAGTACTACACGCTCTACTGCTACCCCTACAGGAGCGGCACGAGTAAGCGCACAATGTGCGTGTACGTCGACTACGCCGACTGGAATTTCCACGGGCAGAACATGGGCCAGAAGGGCATCGTGACCGCCTACTGGACCAAGGGGCAAAGGGGCCCGAGCGGACACAAGGGACGTGATTCATGTCTGGCACAGAGCGGCTGACAGGCTCTCCCGGTCCTGGGCGACGCTTCGTTGAGGGGGACCTGGTTACCCCGCGTGAGGCGACCGACCATCCGGAAGACCCTGTCGGAGAGGTTCTGACTCGCGTCTCGACCGGCGAACTCCTGGTCGCCTTCCCCCAGGCCGGCGGCGAAATGTACCTGGACGAGGAACTCGAACTCGTTCAACAAGCACCACCGGGGTGGACACCTCCGCCCCCAGCCCCGTCATAGGGACAACCCCAGCGACATACAAGGAGCCGTTGACCGTGTCCGCGGGCAACGGCTCCCGTGCGACCTGCTCTGTTTACGCACACAGGCGATCAGGTGCGTCTGCTGTCGGGCGCAAAGAATCTTGAAGATTTATGGCGGCACTACACCCTGACCGTTCGACTCCTATGCGTGAACACTCTCGTGAGCCCAAGGCTAGACGTCCTTGTGCAGTCCTGTCGCCGCCTGAGCCTCGGGGGTGGGGGTGCCCCGCCACCGGGGGGATGGTGGCGGGGCCCGTTGTGCTCGGTGGGGGAGCCGAGCTGTCTGATGTGCTGTTGCCCTGAATCTGAGGTGGTATACCTCAAGGCTTCGTGTGTCCGCTCGTCGACTGCTACGTGTGCCCGGCGGCGTCTGCTGGACCTCGCGGCTGGCCCGTCGCCGGCCGTCCGCGCGGAGGCGAACGTCGCCAGCAGGCCGGGCCTAGTCTGACGTCCATCACGTCCAGCGCATGCCGAGGGCGGACAGCTGCTCGATCCGCTCCGGTGTCAGCGTCGCGGCCCGGCTGCGCTGGTTCCCGATCCAGGCTCCCAGCTTGTGCTGCCGTTCCTCCTGGCCCTCACCGCCGGCGATCCGTTCGACCCACTTCCTGGGCACCCGCAGGTGCCCCTCACGCTCGTAGAACTGCTTGGCGGCCTGGTAATTCATCGCCCACTTGTCGGCCTGCGTACGGCGCGGCTTCGGCTTCTCGTCCTCGCTGGCGGGTGTGATCCCAAGAACCTGCTCGCACATCCACTGCTGCACGCTCGTGAACTGCTCCCACCCGAGCCGCACCGACTGCACCCACCGCCCCAGGTCCTCGCCCTGGCGCAGAACCTCGCCCGCCATGGTGGGCAGTGCCTCGCCCGCGTCCAGGTGCACCCTCACCAGGTGGAAGCACCGCTGCCAGGCCACGGGCCAGCTCGGGCACCAGGATGCGTCGATCTCCTCCAGCTGCTCACGCCGCTCGCCCGACAGCGCCCCGGCCGACGACTGAACCGGCAGCCCCTCAGCCCGCCGCTGCTCGATCTCCTGCGCCTTCCGGGCGGCGGCCCGCGCGTTCTTCAAAAAGATGCCCACCCGGTACCCCTGGAAGGTGGCGTCCAGCGGGGCCAGGAGGTGCCCGTGTTCGGCCGCCCACCCGCGCGCGGCGGACAGGCCCTCCTCCCACGCGACGTCGAAGTGCGACCAGATCATGCCGAGCTTCTCCAGCTGCGCGACGCGGTCGGCGTCCATGTCACCGCGGGCGTAGAACCGGCGAGCGTCGGCGGTCCACTGCCCGAGCGGGAACCCGGCGAGTGAGGCCGGCCACCCCTCACCCTCCGCCTCCAGGTCGTCGACTGCCGGCACCCGAAACGTGAACGGCACGCGGAGGCCGCCGTGCAGCCGGTTGTAAATGACGGCGGCCTCCACGCCGCGCCGCCAGTGCTCGTGCTCGGGGTTGAGGACGCGCAGGTTGATGAACGCCGCCAAGGCGGCCGGGTCGCGCGGCGTGGAGAACTTCAGCAGCGCCCGCGCCGGCACTGACAATCCACGGTCGCTTCGGTCGCTCTCCGACTCCTGGTACTCCCTCTCCCCACTGCGTGTCTGAACATCCTTCACACGGCTCTGCGCCTGCTGCTCGGCGAGCTGCTCGACGACCCGGGCATCGTGCGCCCGCAGCGCCTCCAACAGCTTGGCCAGCCCGCCGAAGGCACGGGAGGTGAGCATGTTGTCCGCCGTCTCGCCCGGCCCGAGTAGCACCGGCACCACCAGGCTTGCCACCTTGCCCTCACCCGGCTGCATCCGCAGCGCCCGGCCCACGGCCTGGACGAGATCGGGCATCGAGCCGCGTACGTCCGCCCAGTACACGGAGTCGCAGTTCTTGGTGTCGACCCCCTCGCCCAACACCTTCACCGAGCACAGAAAGCACTTCTCCACCACCGTGCCGTCATCTGTGATCCCGGCCGCGAACTCCGCGAGCAGCCGACGCCGGTGCAAAGGCTTGTGGTCCCCGCACAGCCAGTCCGCCCAGATCGTCAGGGGATACAGCTCGGGGTCGGATGCGTGCAGCTGCGCGGCGACGTCGGGAAGGCCGGCCGCGAACGCTTCGGCCTCACGAACCTGGTGGTGGAAAACCAGCGTGCGGCGAAAACCCTCCTCGGCCGACGCCTTCACCAGAGCAGTCTGCAGAGCCGCGAGCCGCGCCCCGCGCACTGCTGCCGAGCTGCCCTCCGCCCCCAAGAGCTGCGCGGCCTGGAGTGCAGTGTCGGTGACGTCCACGCACACCACCTGGTAGGGGGCGCAGATTCCCCGGTCGATCGCCTCCGAGAGCGTCAAAGTGAACGCCCTGCTGCCAAACGGGCCCTCAGGGTCATCGTCCATGCTCGCGACCAGCCCACCCGGTGCGTCGGCCTCGTCCCCGAGCTGCCACAACCGCGGCGTGGCCGTCATGTACAACCGACGCAGAGACGGGATCTTCAGGTTGTCGTGCACGACCGCCCACGGCTTCCCGATTCGACCCGAAACCCGGTGGGCCTCGTCCACAACGATCAGGTCCCAGGCCGCCAAACCCGCAGCGTGCGCCCGCTCCAGCGTGCCCAGACCAAGCGACGCGTACGTGGCGTACACGGTCACCTTCTCCAGGCCCCGCGTCCACTCCACCAGCTCGTCCACGTCCGTGGTGTTGGGGAAGGACACCTCCTCACCCCGCAAGGAGGACACCCCGATCATCGGTCCTCGACGGCCCCCCTCACGCCACGCGGCCTCGGTCTGGGCGAGCAAATCCAGCGAGGGCACGAGCACCAGCACACGGCCCGACTGGAGCTCCTCCGCGCTCCGGACCGCTACCCGGGTCTTCCCGGACCCGGTCGCCATGATCACTTGCGTTCGAAGACCCCGCTCGGGCACCAGTGATCTTGCAGGTAATTCAAGGGCACGCACAACAGCGTCAACGGCTTCTCGCTGGGCTGCCTCGCGCTGGTCACTGCGGTCTGGGCCGGACATGTTCGCCTGCCTTCTCTCAGGGTGCCGCCCGGTCGCAAGGAGCGGGAAATCCCCACACAGATGGGTTTCCCCACACAGATGGGTTGTTGAGTCTGCGATTGGTCTGTGGTGATCGGCTGGTTCCACTTCCTCCCCGAGGGCCGACGAGGTCGCTGACCTGTCTCGAGGTCCCTCCGGAGGCCCCTCGGGGGGTGTGCTCCTGTTCCAGAGTCTATCCCCTTCTCAAAACGAAGCAGCCAGTCCGAAAGCATGTCGGATACTGCCTCCCTGGGGGCGCCCCCGTCGGGAAATGTGAGTAGCTGTACTCAGGTGCGAAGGCCATCTCTACGCCACACTTGCCCCGTCATGACAGGCGAACGGTAGGGGCGGGACATGAGAAGAGCGACCAAGGCCTTAACGGTGGCTGTACTGACGGCTGTTGGGATCACTGGGGGAGGGGTCCTGCCTGCGGCTGCTGCTGGAGGGCTTCTTCCGCACCCTGGACCTGATGGTCTGGTGTGGGTGGAGGAGAGCGCCGGGGATGGGGGAGTCGTATCCGGGGGAGCCTGGAAGGGACTGCCGACCGTCCTCACGGTGGTCTGTGAAGGGGGCGGCAGCGTAGTGGCAACGATGGAATCCCAGCAGGTGCAAGTAGCCGAGTTCGCGGTGGACTGTCCGGCGGGTGAAGCGGGCAGGCAGTCCGTGACGCTACCTCCGGGGATCGTTGAGGGATCTTTCACGGTAGGCATCGACACCTCGGCCCAGAACATCCGCTGGGCCCTGACAGTGACTCAGCCCGAGGACGCTACCTCGTAGCGGCCAGGACCGAAGCTCGAAGGCGTGCCACGCAAAGCGTGGCACGCCCGGTGATGGGCAGCGTCACCGTGGCTGGAGTGCAGCGGAAGCCACTGGCTGGCCGAAGAGTGGGCCGCGCCTCGCAATGCGGCCAGCACCGGCCTGCAGTTGGTGGTCCACGCACAGCGCGAAGGGGCCCGCGCAGCGCATCATCAACTGTCATGAATCCCGATGAGGGGTGTGAATGCGGGTACACGGGCTGGCATGGCACCGAAGACTGAACACCTCACGTCCCTGCGGGCCGTACGCCAGCTGCGCCGGACCCGCGTCTTTTACACGGCAGGTGTCCTGCTGTGGGCGGCCACCGCCCTCCGTACGGGATGGACCCAGCCCGGGAGCCGACAGATGTGGGTCTCCCTGCTCTTCCTGGTGGTCTTCACCGGTCTGCTCGCCGCGACCTCCCTGTGGCTGCACCGTCTCCAGGCAGCCCCTGGACATAAACCGGTACATCATGCTGCGCCCCGGCGGCGGGCTATTGCCCCGGCCACGTGAACGCCTGACCCCGCCACGCTGTAGCCAGCAGGGCCCGGGGCCGCGTTAGCGGGCCAAGGACTGAAGGCGCAGCCGGAAGTCCCGTGCCGGGGGAGCGCAGCGGACCCGGCACAGTCGGCCTGGAGCGAAGCGAAAGGCCGACCACGGGACAACGTCCCGTGGCTCCGAGAGCGCAGCGAACGGAGCCTCAACCCCATTGCACAGCAATGGGGTTGAGGTGGGTTGCGCAGCAACCCACCAGCGCTCCCGCGGAGCGGGAGCGCAACAGCCGTGCGCAGCACGGCTGTTCGCTTTCTTCGGGCGCAGCCCGAAGGG
>NZ_WMBF01000300.1:0-7781 GCF_019400875.1 Streptomyces anatolicus
CGCCCGCCCCGCTGGCTCGCCGGTTTCGCGTCCGTCGAGGCGGCGCCGGGCGAGAGCGTGGAGGCGAGGGTCGAACTCCCGCGCCGGGCCTTCGAGATCTGGGACGAGGACGCCAACGCCTGGTCGTACCAGGAGGGTTCGTACGAGGTCATCGCGGGCCGCTCGATCGCGGACCCGCGCCTGACGCGGACGCTCAGGGCCGCCCCGTAGGGCAGACCCCAGGAGTGCTCAGGAGGCCGGCTTGCGGGAGGTCACCTGACGGTAGGCCAGCTCGGCGATGCGGGCCTGGCCGTTCTTGCTCGGATGGAACCAGTCCCAGTGGCTCAGCTGGTCGCCGTCGAAGCGGTAGTCGAACACCGCCCCGCCGTCGTACCGGCACCGACGATCCTTCTCGCACACCTCTTCGAGTACGTCGTTGTACGCCACGACGCGGTCCTGCACCGACTCCCGCCGCTCGGTCGCCGCGGTGCTCAGGTCGTCCGGGTCGGCCAGCATCGCCGCGCAGATGCCGAGCTTCCACACCTGCTTGCCCAGCGCGTTGGTGCGCCCCTGCGACCAGAGCCGCTTGAGGTCCGGCACCGACGACACGTACACCTGCGCCTTCGGCAGCGAGCGGCGCAGCGTGCGCATCGCCTCCTGGAAGTCCGCGCGGAAGCGGGCGACCGGCGTCATCGCGGAGGGCGTCGAGCGGCAGGCGTCATTGGCGCCGACCATCACCGTCACCAGCTCGGGCCGCTCGGTGGCGGCCTGCTCGACCTGCCCGGTCAGATCCGCCATCCGGGCGCCGGTCTTGGCGTGGTTCCAGCTGTGCGAGGCGGCCCGCTTCTTCCCCAGCAGCCGGGTCGCGAGGCTTCTGACCTCGGCGTCCGTGCCGGTCGCCCAGGACGCCTCGGGGCAGTCGGAGAGCACCGAGCAGGCGTCGAAGCCGCGCGTGATGGAGTCGCCGACCGCCGCCAGCGAGCGGGGCGTGGTGTCCCAGGCGGGGGAGGGCTTCTTGTGCGCGGAGGCGCCGGGGGCCGGGGAGTTGCCGCCTTGCGCGTCACACGCCGTGAGCGAGGCGGTGCCGAGGAGGGCGGCTGTCGCGAGCGCGACGGCGGCACGCGTGCGGTGCCTGCGGTTCCGCATCCCCTGGTCCCCTCTGTCTGTCGTTCAATGAAGACGTCGTGCGCGTGGCCGGGGTTGCGCCCCGCCGGGTGAAAGGTCGGAGTTTCCTGGCCCTGGGACCGACGGTACGTCACACTCCTTGCGCCGACGCACGGTAGCCTCGCCCCGTAGCCGCCCGGCCCCGCTGTCATGGGCGGCGACAGGCGGGTGATCCACCCGGTGACGCCCCGCTGCCGTGGTTCCGCTAAATTACATCACGTCACATCTGTCCCCTTTTCCCAGGTTTCTCTACCATTTGGGGAAAATTGCTCGGCACGGGCGCGAGGCCGCTGGGGAAGGCGAACCTCGACCCACACTGGAGGTCCCGGTGACGACACGTGGAGTTCTGTACGTGCACTCCGCTCCGCGCGCGCTGTGCCCACACGTCGAGTGGGCCGTCGCGGGCGTGCTCGGCGCGCGCGTGAGCCTCGACTGGATCAGGCAGCCCGCCGCGCCGGGCACCTGGAGATCCGAATTCTCCTGGAAGGGCTCGGCGGGCACCGCGTCCAAGCTCGCCTCCGCCCTGCGCGGATGGTCCCTGCTGCGCTTCGAGGTCACGGCCGAGCCGTGCCCGAACGCCGAGGGCGAGCGGTACAGCGCCACGCCCGACCTCGGCATCTTCCACGCCGTCACCGGCCTGCACGGCGACATCCTCATCCCCGAGGACCGCCTGCGCGCCGCCCTGGCCCGCTCGCAGCGCGGCGAGAGCGACCTGGAGGCCGAGCTGGCCAAGCTCCTCGGCAAGCCCTGGGACGACGAACTGGAACCCTTCCGGTACGCGGGCGAGGGCGCGCCGGTGCGGTGGCTGCACCAGGTCGTGTGACATCTGCTCCGGGTAACCGGAAGGGCGCCCGCATAACCGGAAAGGCCTCACGCAACCGGAAGGGCCCCCACCATGCGGTGGGGGCCCTTCCGGTTCACGTACGACCGCGTCAGACGGTCCGGAACGCCAGGACCACGTTGTGGCCGCCGAAGCCGAACGAGTCGTTCAGCGCCGCGATGCGGCCCTCGGGCAGCGGGCGGGCCTCGTCGCGGATGACGTCCGCGTCGACCTCGGGGTCGAGGTTGGCGATGTTGATCGTCGGCGGGGCCATGCGGTGCTTCAGCGCGAGGACCGTGGCCACGGTCTCCACGCCGCCGGCGCCACCGAGCAGGTGACCCGTCATCGACTTGGTGCTCGCGATCGCCATGTGGTCGACGTCGTCGCCGAACGCCTTGCGCAGCGCCTTGATCTCGGCGACGTCACCCTGCGGGGTCGAGGTGGCGTGCGCGTTCACGTGCACGATCTCGGACGGCTTGAGGTCCGTCGTGTCGATCAGGTTCTGCAGGGCGGCGGCGATGCCGTTGCCGGACGGCTCGGGCTGCGTGATGTGGTGCGCGTCGGCCGAGATGCCCTGGCCGACGGCCTCCGCGTAGATCTTCGCGCCGCGCGCCTTGGCGTGCTCCTCGGACTCGAGGACGATCACACCGGCGCCCTCGCCGAGCACGAAGCCGTTGCGGTCCGCGTCGTAGGGACGCGAGGCGCCCTGCGGGTCGTCGTTGTTCTTCGACATCGCCATCATGTTGCCGAACGCGACGATCGGCAGCGGGTGGATCGCCGCCTCCGTGCCACCGGCGACGACGACGTCGGCGCGGCCGGTGCGGATCATCTCGATCGCGTAGCCGATGGCCTCCGCGCCCGAGGCGCAGGCCGACACCGGGGTGTGGACGCCCGACTGGGCGCCCAGCTCGATGCCGACGTTGGCCGCCGGGGAGTTGGGCATCAGCATCGGCACGGTGTGCGGGGAGACACGGCGTACGCCCTTCTCCTTCAGCACGTCGTACTGGTCGAGGAGGGTGGTCACGCCGCCGATGCCGGAGGCGATGACCGCGCCGAGGCGGTGCGGGTCCACCGAAGTGTCCTCGCCCGCCTTCGCGGTGAAGCCCGCGTCGGCCCAGGCCTCCTTGGCCGCGATCAGCGCGAACTGCGCCGACCGGTCCAGCTTGCGGGCCTGCGGGCGGGGGATGACCTCGCCCGGCTCCACGGCGATCTGGCCGGCGATGCGGACGGGCAGCTCGGCTGCCCACTCCTGCTCCAGCGTGCTGACGCCGGAGCGGCCCGCGAGCAGGCCCTCCCACGTCGAAGCTGCGTCGCCACCCAGCGGTGTGGTTGCGCCGATACCGGTGACGACCACGGTGCGATTGGTCGAGTTCACAGGAAATTTCTCCACGGTGTTGAGGGGATCAGCGGCGCCACCGCCGGGTGGCGACTGAGCAGGCCTTGGTCAGGCCTGCTGGTGCTCGAGGATGTACTTGGTCGCGTCGCCGACCGTCTTGAGGTTCTTGACGTCGTCGTCCGGGATCTTCACGTCGAAGCGCTCTTCGGCGGCGACGACGACCTCGACCATGGACAGCGAGTCGACGTCCAGGTCGTCGGTGAAGGACTTGTCCAGCTGGACGTCCTCGACCGGGATGCCGGCGATCTCGTTCACGATCTCCGCGAGACCGGCGACGATCTCTTCCTGAGTGGCGGCCATGTTGGCGCTCCTTCTTATGTATCCAGAGGGTGTGGCGCCCGCCGCGGCAGCGGCAGGTTGGTCACAGCAGTACGGACCGGGTGATCCGTACGTAATGCCTAGGGGAGGGTAACGACCGTGGCGGCGTACACGAGACCCGCCCCGAAGCCGATGACGAGCGCGGTGTCGCCGCTCTTCGCCTCGCCGGTCGCCAGAAGCCGCTCCATCGCGAGCGGGATCGAGGCGGCCGAGGTGTTGCCGGTGGTGCGCACATCACGGGCGACCGTGACGTGCTCGGGCAGTTTCAGAGTCTTCACCATCGAGTCGATGATCCGCTCGTTGGCCTGATGCGGAATGAAGACATCCAGGTCGTCCGCGGTGATCCCGGCCGCGTCCAGCGCCTGCTGGGCGACCTTCGCCATCTCGAAGACGGCCCAGCGGAAAACCGCCTGGCCCTCCTGCGTGATGGCGGGGAACTTGCCCGGGGAGCCGTTGCGGTACGCCTCCCAGGACTCGGTCTGCTTGATCGTCTCGGACTTGTCGCCCTCCGAGCCCCAGACCGTCGGGCCGATCATCGGCTCCTTGGAGGGGCCGACGACCACGGCACCGGCGCCGTCCCCGAAGAGGAACGCCGTCGCGCGGTCGGTCAGATCGGTGAGGTCGCTCAGCCGCTCCACGCCGATGACCAGGACATACTCGGCGGAACCGTCGACGACCATGCCCCGGGCCAGCGTCAGACCGTAACCGAAACCGGCGCAGCCCGCGGAGATGTCGAACGCGGCGGGCCTGCCCGCGCCGATCTTGTCCGCGATCTCGGTCGCGATGGCCGGGGTCTGCTTGAAGTGCGAGACCGTCGAGACGATGACGCCGCCGATCTGCTCGGGCGTGATGCCCGCGTCGGCGATCGCCTTGCCCGCCGCCTCGATCGACATCGCGGCCACGGTCTCCTCGTCGGAGGCCCAGTGGCGGGTGGCGATGCCCGAGCGGGAACGGATCCACTCGTCGGACGAGTCGATCGTCTCCAGGATCACCTCGTTCGGCACGACACGGACGGGCCGGTAGCCGCCGACGCCCATGATCCGCGCGTACGGGGCGCCCTGACTGGGCTTGATCTTCGACATGCGCTACGGCTCCTTGTCTGTCGTCGGCTCAGGAATGCTCGGCGACGAGCGCGCGGGCCGCGTCGAGGTCATCGGGGGTCTTGACCGCGAGCGTCTGCACGCCCTTGAGAGCACGCTTGGCCAGACCGGTCAGCGGGCCACCGGGGCAGACCTCGATCAGCGCGGTGACGCCCAGCTCCTGGAACGTCTCCATGCACAGGTCCCAGCGGACCGGGTTGGCCACCTGGCCGACCAGGCGCTCGATCACCTCGGCGCCGGTCGCGACCGTCTTGCCGTCGCGGTTCGAGACGTAGGTGAACCTGGGGTCGGAGAGGGTGAGGCCCTTGGCGGCCTCCTCCAGCTGCGCCACCGCGGGAGCCATGTGGGGCGTGTGGAAGGCGCCCGCGACCTTCAGGACGATGACCTTGCGCACGCCCTCGGGCTTGTCGGCCTCCAGGGCGGCAAGCTGCTCCTTGGTGCCGGCGGCCACGATCTGGCCCGCGCCGTTCACATTGGCCGGGGTCAGGCCGAGCTTCTCCAGGTGCGGGACGGTGACCTCGGGGTCACCGCCGAGCAGCGCCGCCATGCCGGTCTCCGTGACGGCGGCGGCCTCGGCCATGGCGAGCCCGCGCTTGCGCACGAGGCGCAGGGCGTCCTCGTCGCCGAGCACACCCGTATACGCGGCGGCCGTGATCTCGCCGACGCTGTGTCCGGCGACCGCGCCCGGCGCGATGTCACCGAGTGCCGCGGCGGAGAGCAGTCCGGCGGCCACGAGCAGCGGCTGCGCCACGGCGGTGTCGCGGATCTCGTCCGCGTCTCCTTGCGTGCCGTAGTGGGCGAGGTCGAGCCCGATGGCGTCCGACCAGGCGGCGAGGCGGTCGGCCGCGCCGGGGAGGTCGAGCCAGGGAGTCAGGAAGCCGGGCGTCTGAGCGCCTTGGCCGGGAGCGACGAGTACGAGCACTCTCACACTCTCTCTTGTCGACGGCGTAAGCCGCCCGTGGGGACAGGGACGAAGAACGGCTGGGGGAATTGTAGGGGCCCGACAAAAGCCCTACGACTGAGGATCCGCGTCGGCCAGTCGCCCCAGGATGAGCGCGATCCGCAGCGTGAAGGCGGAGCGCACATCGGAGGGCGACCAGCCGGTGACGTCAGTCACACGTCGAAGCCGGTAGCGCACGGTGTTGGGGTGCACAAAGAGCATCCGGGCGGCGCCTTCGAGGCTGCTCGCCTGCTCCAGATAGACGCTGAGCGTCTCCAGGAGCGCGGAGCCCGCCTCTTCAAGCGGTCTGTAGATCTCCTCCACCAGCTGTACGCGGGCCGCCGGATCCCCCGCCATGGCGCGCTCGGGCAGCAGATCGTCCGCGAGGACGGGCCGCGGGGCGTCCTGCCAGGCGGCGCTCGCCTTGAGCCCGGCGGCCGCCGCCTGCGCGGACCGGGTGGCCGCGAGCAGATCGGGCACGATCGGCCCCGCCACCACGGGACCGGCGGCATACGGCCCGATCAGCGCCTTGGCGACCGCCAGCGGATTGTCGCTGCCGCCCGCGATGACGACCAGGCGGGAGCCGAGCACACCGGTGAGGACCTGGAGCTTCGCGTGCCGGGCGGCCCGCCTGATGGCCTCCACCGTCAGCTCGCTGTCACCGTCCGGGGCGGTGCCGAGGACCACGCAGACGTGGTCAGGGGAGTTCCAGCCGAGCGCGGCGGCGCGGGAGACGGCCCCCTCGTCGGCCTCTCCGGAGAGCACCGCGTTCACCACGAGGGATTCGAGGCGGGCGTCCCAGGCACCGCGTGCCTCGGCGGCCTGCGCGTACACCTGCGCGGTGGCGAAGGCGATCTCACGGGCGTAGACGAGCAGTGCCTCGCGCAGGACGGACTCGTCGCCCGGGGCCGCGACCTCGTCGATCGCGGACTCCATCACCTCGATCGTCGTACGCACCATCTCCACGGTCTGCCGCAGGGTGATCGCCCTGGTCAGCTCGCGGGGGGCGGTCCCGAAGACGTCGGTGGAGATGGCCTGGGGGGCGTCCGGGTGCCGGAACCACTCGGTGAACGCGGCGATACCGGCCTGCGCGACCAGGCCGATCCAGGAGCGGTTCTCCGGCGGCATCGCCCGGTACCAGGACAGCGTCTCGTCCATGCGCGCGATGGCCTGCGCCGCGAGGCTCCCCGACGACTTCTCCAGGCGCTTGAGGGTCGCGGTGTGCGCGTGCGGGGTGCGGCGGTCCTGCCGTGGCCCGGCTCCTTGCTCCGGGTGTGACCCGGGCGGGGAACCCGGCTCGGACTCCTGGTGGGTTTCGTTCGCTGAGGGTTCGGGCACGGGGACAAGACTGCCTTATCGGGGCGGGGAGATGCGGTGCCGGGGCCAAGAGCCTGTCTTTGGACCCCCGCCCGCGCCCCGACGCCCGGCACGCGGGTTCAAAGACAGGCTCTAACGTGGAGCGCGTGACAGACGTACGGCGTTCCGGCGACCGGTACCGCGGCGGGGACGCGGCGGCCGGCATCGAGTCCTTCCACGCCTTCTCCTTCGGGCCCCACTACGACCCCGACAACCTCCGCTTCGGCGCGATCCTGGCCTGCAACGAAGAGCGCCTCGCGCCCGGCGCGGGCTTCGACGAACACCCGCACAGCCACACCGAGATCGTCACCTGGGTCGTCGAGGGCGAACTCACCCACCGCGACTCGACGGGCCGCGAGTCCCTGGTCCGCCCGGGCGACCTCCAGCACCTGTCGGCGGCGGGCGGCGTCCGCCACGTGGAGCGCAACGACGGCGACGCCCCCCTCGTCTTCGTCCAGATGTGGCTCGCCCCGCTCTCCCCGGGCGGCGAACCCTCGTACGCGGTCATCCACGGCATCGCCGACGCCACCCCGTACGAGATCCCGGGGGCGGGGGCCCTCCTCCACATCCGGCGCCTGGCCCCCGGCGAACGCACCGCACTGCCGGACGCCCCGTTCACCTACCTCCACGTGGTGCGCGGCGAAGTGCGGCTGGGGGAGGAGCGGCTGAGCGCGGGCGACGCGGCGCGGGTCACGGACGGGGTGGGGC
>NZ_WMBF01000301.1:0-7777 GCF_019400875.1 Streptomyces anatolicus
GCGTGGGGGCGGTCGCCCCGGCGGGGGGCATGGAGTCGGCGGCCTGCCCGGCGGAGGGCGTGGATGCTGCCTGCCCGGCGGAGGGTGTGGGGCCGCTCTGCCCAGCGGGAGGCGTGGATCCGGCCTGCCCGGCGGAGGGTGCGGGGCCGTTCTGCCCAGCGGAGGGCGCGGAGTCGGCCTGCGACGCGGCGGGGGGCATCTCAGCCGGCCCCGCCTGCCCCGCAGCGGTCCCGGCCGCCCCGATGAGCGTCGCGGTCGCCGTCGCCTGCGCCGTGGTGGCGCCCGGCGCCGACCGACCGGTGGCCGGAGCCCGGCCCGCAGGGGTGGCGGACGCCGTCTGGCCGGTACCCGGAGCCTGCCCCTCGGACGCCGACAGACCGGCGCCCGGAGCCTCGCCCGCAGGGGTGGCGGACGCCGACTGACCGGCGCCCGGCGTGGCCCCTTCCGGGGCCGTCTGCTTGCCTTTGCGCCCAGGCCGCATCATCTGCACCGGTGCTCGCATTCCTGTTTTTCGTCTGCCCTAGGGCCCGGGTGACGATCCGTCAACACGAGCGCGCCCCCGGTCACGGCACCTGACCCTTCCAGCGCCGGTGAGTGGCGGTCGCGCATCGCCTGCCTGGCCACCCGAAGGAGTGAACATCGGTGGGGAGTTGGCGGGCAAGTCCCGAGAGTATCGGCGACCGGCATATGCGGGGCGCCGGTTGGACGTCGCCGACCGGCTTTGGCAGGATGCGCCGCCACACCCCGGCGGAGTCGATCATTCCGGTCCAATTCCGGCGCACGGCCCGCTGGTCCGGGCCAATCCACCACCCCGGGCCCGCTTCCGATGACCCCCACGGAACCCTCGTGCAGACTGGCCGGATGCGCATCGAACTCGCCACTGAGCCCGGAGACCCCGCACGCCCCAACGAGGACTACGCCTCCGTCGCGCTTCCCGCGTCCGGACAGGGCGGATCGCTCGTCCTCCTGGACGGCGTGACCCCGCCGGAGGGTTCGGTGGGCTGTCTGCATTCCGTCCCTTGGTACACCGCACGCCTCGGCGGCGCCCTGGGTGAACTGTCCGTTTCGCGACGGGATATGACGCTCCCTGAGATCTTGGCGGCCGCCATTGCGCGTACCGCCGACGCACATAGTTCAACCTGTGACCTTTCTCACCCACGCACCCCTCAGGCAACGGTGGTACTCGTGCGCTGGGACGCCGACCGCGTCGAGCACCTGGTCCTCTCCGACTCCGCGCTCCTCATAGCGCGCGTCGGCGGCGAGGTGAGCGCCATCCTCGACCGGCGCCTCGCCGCACTGCCGCCCGCCGTACAGGCCCTGCGCGAGCAGGTGCGCGCCCTCCCGCGCGGCTCGTCGGAGCGGGAGGTGGCGGGCCGGGCGTACGGCGCGGCGGTCGAGGCGCTGCGCAACGCGGAGGACGGCTTCTACACGGCCGCCGCGGACCCCTCGGCCGCCCTGCGCGCGGTCACCGGCGAGATACCGCGCGCGGACGTGACGGCGGTGACGGCGCTCACCGACGGGGCGACGCGCTGGGTAGAGACCTTCCGCGAGGGCGACTGGCCGGAGTGCTTCGCGCTGCTGCGCAAGGAGGGCCCGCAGCACCTGCTCGACCGGGTACGGGAGCTGGAACACGCCGACCCCGACCGCCTCGCCTTCCCCCGCGGCAAGCGGCACGACGACGCGGCGGTGGTGTACGTGGAGCTGTGAGCCCCGGCGCCCCGGCACCCCGGCGCCCCGCAGGCCGACGCCGCAGTCAGCCGCGCATCAGGACTCCGCACTGGAATTGAGCTGCCCCAGCAGCCGCGCCAGCTCCGCGACCTCCGTCCGCTCCCACCCCTGGAGCCGCCGCACGTACTGGGCGCGGCGGGCGGCACGCACCGTACGGAAGCGGGTGCGGCCCTCGGGCGTGAGCCGGATGAGCCAGGCGCGCCCGTCGGCGGGGTCGGGCTCGCGGGAGACCAGGCCCAGCTCCTCCATGGCCCGCAGCTGGCGGCTCATCGTGGCCTTGCCGACGCCGATGAACGCGGCGAGGTCGGTGGCGCGCTGCGGCCCCGAGTCGTCGAGGCAGACGAGCAGGCCGTACGCGGCGGGCTCCAGGTCGGGGTGGACCTGGCGCGCCATCTCGCCGGACGAGGCCCGCGCGCGGCGCATCAGGAGCGACAACTCCCGCTCCAGGGAGAGGAACTCGCGGTCCACCCCCGGCTCGGCGTCACCGCGCGCCCCGACCGTCACACCCTCTTCTGCAGCACCCATGTCCCGCTTTCCCGACTCTGAAAGTTATCGCCGCGAGGCTCTCGCGCCGCAGGCCTGGCGCCGGCGGCCTGACCAGTATTTCGCAAGGTCGCCGCGGTGCCGTTCCGCCGGCACCGCCACAGGAGTGGACCAACGGCACCACTCTGCCCCTCTTCCCTCGCGTCGGTCTACGTGCGTAGCTTTTCAAGTGACATGTTCACACCATGAACCTGTCGCCAGGTCCCCCCCGAGCACCACTGAGGCCTTCGGAGGCACGCATGCCCGTGCACAGACCCGGTCCGGCCCGCCGCTCGCGCTTGTCGCCGGCGGGTGTCCTCCTCGCAGTACTGTCCGCTCTCGCCCTCCTCCTGACGCTCCCCACGGCGGCCCAGGCGGACGAGATCCCCCCGCGCGGCTCCGCCCGGCTCGGCCAGGGCGTGATCGAGCACGACGGCCAGGGCGGCCTGCCCACCGGCGGCGGCGCCGTCCAGACCGAGGGCGTCGACGTCAGCAGCCACCAGGGCAACGTCGCCTGGTCGACCCTGTGGAACAGCGGGGTGAAGTGGGCCTACGTGAAGGCCACCGAGGGCACGTATTACAAGAACCCCTACTTCGCCCAGCAGTACAACGGTTCGTACAACGTGGGCATGATCCGCGGCGCCTACCACTTCGCGACGCCCGACACCGCGAGCGGCGCCGCCCAGGCCAACTACTTCGTGGACAACGGCGGTGGCTGGTCGCGCGACGGCAAGACGCTGCCGGGCGCGCTCGACATCGAATGGAACCCCTACGGGGCGTCCTGCTACGGCAAGTCGCAGTCCGGCATGGTGAGCTGGATCCGTGACTTCCTGAACACCTACAAGGCCCGCACCGGCCGCGACGCCGTCATCTACACCGCCACCAGCTGGTGGAAGCAGTGCACCGGCAACTACAGCGGCTTCGGCGCGAGCAACCCGCTGTGGATCGCCCGCTACGACACGAGTCCGGGCGAACTCCCGGCCGGCTGGGGCTTCCACACCATGTGGCAGTACACCTCGTCCGGGCCGACCGTCGGTGACCACAACAAGTTCAACGGCGCCTACGACAGGCTCCAGGCGCTCGCCAACGGCTGAGCACACGCGCGGCGGCCGCCCCCGAGCCGGGGACGGCCGCCGCTGCCTCGCCCGCTACACGGCGACCGGCACCTTCGCCTCGGCCACGGTGGCCTCGGTGAGCGCCAGTTCGAGCACCTGGCGCACATCCGTGACCGCGTGCACGTCCAGCTTCTCCAGGACCTCGGCGGGGACATCGTCGAGGTCCGCTTCGTTCCGCTTCGGGATGATCACCGTGGTGATCCCGGCGCGGTGGGCGGCGAGCAGCTTCTGCTTGACGCCGCCGATCGGCAGGACACGGCCGGTCAGCGAGACCTCACCCGTCATCGCCACGTCCGTCCGCACGAGCCGGCCGCTGAGCAGGGAGGCGAGGGCGGTCGTCAGCGTGACGCCCGCGCTCGGCCCGTCCTTGGGGACCGCTCCGGCCGGGAAGTGCACGTGCACGCCCCGCTCCTTCAGGTCACCGACCGGCAGCTCCAGCTCGGCCCCGTGCGAGCGCAGGAACGACAGGGCGATCTGCGCCGACTCCTTCATCACGTCACCGAGCTGACCGGTGAGCGTCAGACCCGACGCGCCCGTCTCCGGGTCGGCGAGGGAGGCCTCCACGAAGAGCACGTCGCCGCCCGCCCCGGTGACCGCGAGCCCGGTGGCCACACCCGGCACCGCGGTGCGCCGCTCGGCCGGGTCCTGGGCCGACTCGGGCACGTGGTGCGGCCGCCCGATCAGGCCGCGCAGCTCCTCGTCGGTGACGGTGAACGGCAGCTCCCGCTCGCCCAGTTCGTGCTGGGCCGCGACCTTGCGCAGCAGCCGCGCCACGGACCGCTCCAGGTTGCGCACGCCCGCCTCGCGCGTGTACTCGCCCGCCAGCTTGCGCAGGGCGCTCTCGTCGAGGGTGACCTCGTCCTTCTCCAGCCCCGCCCGGTCCAGCTGGCGCGGGACCAGGTGGTCGCGGGCGATGACGATCTTCTCGTCCTCGGTGTAGCCGTCGAGCCGGACCAGCTCCATGCGGTCCAGCAGGGCCTCCGGGATGGCTTCGAGGACGTTCGCCGTCGCCAGGAAGACGACGTCGCTCAGGTCCAGCTCCACCTCCAGGTAGTGGTCCCGGAAGGTGTGGTTCTGCGCCGGGTCGAGGACTTCGAGGAGGGCGGCGGCCGGGTCGCCCCGGAAGTCCGAGCCCACCTTGTCGATCTCGTCCAGGAGCACCACCGGGTTCATCGACCCGGCCTCCTTGATGGCCCGCACGATCCGCCCGGGCAGCGCCCCCACGTACGTACGACGGTGTCCGCGGATCTCCGCCTCGTCGCGTACGCCGCCGAGCGCGACCCGCACGAACTTGCGGCCCATGGCGTGCGCGACGGACTCGCCGAGCGAGGTCTTGCCGACGCCGGGCGGGCCGACGAGGGCGAGCACGGCGCCGCCGCGGCGCCCGCCGATGACCCCGAGGCCGCGGTCGGAGCGGCGCTTGCGGACCGCGAGGTACTCGGTGATGCGCTCCTTCACGTCCTTGAGCCCGGCGTGCTCGGCGTCCAGGACCTCCCGGGCGCCCTTGATGTCGTACACGTCCTCCGTGTGCTCGTTCCAGGGCAGTTCGAGGACGGTGTCGAGCCAGGTCCTGATCCAGGAGCCCTCGGGCGACTGGTCGCTGGCGCGCTCCAGCTTGTCGACCTCCTTGAGGGCGGCCTCGCGGACCTTCTCGGGCAGGTCGGCGGCCTCGACGCGGGCGCGGTAGTCGTCGGACTCCTCGGCCGCGTCCTTGCTGTCACCGTTCAGCTCGCGCAGCTCCTTGCGTACGGCGTCCAGCTGGCGCCGCAGCAGGAACTCGCGCTGCTGCTTGTCCACGCCCTCCTGGACGTCCTTGGCGATGGTCTCGGCGACGTCCTGCTCGGCGAGGTGCTCGCGCAGCTGGGCGGTGGCGAGCCTGAGGCGGGCGACCGGGTCCTCGGTCTCCAGGAGTTCGATCTTCTGCTGGGTGGTGAGGAAGGGCGAGTAACCGGAGTTGTCGGCGAGCGCGGAGACGTCGTCGATCTGCGTCACGCGGTCGACGACCTGCCAGGCGCCGCGCTTCTTGAGCCAGCTGGTGGCGAGTGCCTTGTACTCCTTGACCAGCTCGGTCACGGCGCCGGGCAGCGGCTCGGGGACGGTGTCGTCGAGCTTCTGGCCCTCGACCCACAGGGCGGCGCCGGGCCCTGTCGTACCGGCACCGATGCGCACGCGGCTGCGGCCGCGGAGGAGGGCGCCGGGGTCGCCGTCGGAGAGCCGGCCGACCTGCTCGACGGTGCCGAGGACGCCGGTGGCGGCGTACGTCCCGTCGATGCGCGGAACAAGCAGCACCTTCGGCTTGCTGTCGCCCTCGGAACGGGCGGCGGCCTGCGCGGCCTCCACCGCGGCGCGCACCTCCGCGTCGGAGAGGTCGAACGGAACCACCATGCCGGGCAGGACCACCTCGTCGTCGAGCGGCAGCACAGGCAGAGTCAGCGAGGTGGACGAGGTGGACTCAGTAGCCATGATCTCCCTTTCGGCATTCAAGTTGAGCTGTACCGACTCAATGCTTATGAGCGCCGCAGTGTTCCCCCAAGCCTGTTCGCTCTGAGCGATCACCGGATCCGGCCACCAGCGTGGCCGGTTCCGGCCGTCGTCGCCCGGGGTGCGGGGGATGCCCTCTGTACGGATGGGCCCTCCGTGGGGACCGTGGGAGTCCCCCCACCCTCACGGAGGAGAGAGCCACCGTGGACACACCCGAGAACAGTGCGGGCCCCGCCGGAGACGTCGCCGGCCAGCTCATGGAGCTGGCCCTCGGGCACCTCTTGTCGGCGGCGCTGCGCACCGCGGCCCACTGCCGCGTCGCCGACCACCTGGCGCCGGGCCCCCGCACCGCCGAGGAGCTGGCGGAGCTGACCGACACGCACCCCGGGCACCTGCGCCGCGTCCTGCGCTACCTCGCCACGCGGGGCGTCTTCCGCGAGGACGAGACGGGCGCCTTCCACCTCACGCCGGCCGGGGAGGCGCTGCGCACGGACGTCCCGTACTCCCAGCGCGACGCGGTGCTGATGCTGACCGACCCGGTGTTCCGGCGGACCTCAGCGGGCCTGGAGGAGACGGTGCGTAAGGAGGGCCCCTCCTTCGAACGGGCCTTCGGGCAGCCGTTCTTCGCGTATCTGGCCGGGGACCCGGAGCTCCGGGAACTGTTCGACGCCGGCATGACCTCGCTCTCGGGGCCGGTCGACGCGGTCGTGGCCGGGACCTACCCCTTCCCCGAGCAGGGCACGGTGGTGGACGTCGGCGGCGGGCGCGGCGGCCTCCTGCGGGCGGTGCTGCGCGGACGGCCCGGCCTGAGCGGGGTCCTCTTCGACCAGACCCCGGCCGTCAGTACGCACGTCCTGAGCGGGGACGAGGCGGTGCGGGGCCGCTGGAGCGCCGAGTCGGGGGACTTCTTCACCAAGGTCCCCAAGGGCGGCGACCTGTACATCCTCAAGCACGTCCTGCACGACTGGCCGGACGAGGCCTGCATGCGGATCCTGCGCAACTGCCGGACGGCGATGGCGCCGGACGCCCGCCTCGTGATCGTCGAATCCGTGCTGCCCCCGGGGAACGACCCGCACCCCGGCAAGACGATGGACGTCGCGATGGCCGCGATCGTGGACGGTCAGGAGCGTACGGAGGCGGAGTTCGCCGCGCTGCTCTCGCGGGCGGGGTTCGAGCTGACCCGGATCCTGCCGACGACGGCCTTCCCGTCGGTGGTGGAGGCGGTGCCGAGGTAGCCGGCCGCGCCGGGGCGGCCGGCCAGGGACCGGCGGCCGCGGCGCAGCAGCGGCCAGGTGGAGACGCCGATGACGAGCGCGAGCAGATGGCCCCAGTTCGTCATCGGGTCGGTGAAAGCGATCAGGTCGTCGATCAGCATCCCGCCGAAGCCCGCGAGCACGGCCCACCGCGGCCACGGCGTGAGCAGCCCCGCGAGCGCGCCGACGCTGGCGGCGACGCCGAAGCTGATGCCGTAGTCGAGGCGGTGCAGCGAGCTGCCGGGCAGATGGCCCGCGAGGACGGAGAGCCCGACGGGGACCTCGGTGGCGAGGGTGGCGACGACGTGCCCGAGCAGGAAGACCCCGGCCGTGCGCAGTCCGCCGATGCGGCGCTCAAGGGCGGTGAGGACCAGCAGGAACCCGATGGCGTACGGCGAGGTGATGCCGCCCGCGATCCACAGGGCGCTGGCGAGGAGGACCAGGACGGGGTTGTGCGTGAGGTGGGCGACGTCGGTGCTGGAGCCGCGCAGCAGCGCGGAGACGAGGTCCGGGTCGGCGTACTGGCTCAGGAGCGAGGTGGCGACGAGGACGACGGCGTACCCGAAGGTGAAGGGCGTACTCGTGGGCCCGGGCAGCAGCCGCAGGACCGCCCGGCCCCATCTCCCGGAGACGGCGGCGACGCCGCGCCCCTCGCCCCGGCCTGAGTCGGCGTCAGCC
>NZ_WMBF01000302.1:0-7775 GCF_019400875.1 Streptomyces anatolicus
CTTCTTACCGGCGCGCGGCGAACGGCTGGTCCGTACGGACGATTTCGCGGCCGAGCGGCAGCAGCGAGACCGGGATCAGCTTGAAGTTGGCGACGCCCAGGGGGATGCCGATGATCGTGACGCACAGCAGGAAGCCCGTGACGATGTGGCCGATCGCGAGCCACCAGCCCGCGAGGACCAGCCACAGGACGTTGCCCACGAACGAGGGCGCGCCCGAGTCGCGGCGGTCCACCGTGGTGTAGCCGAAGGGCCACAGGGCATAGCGGCCGATGCGGAAGCTGGCCAGGCCGAACGGGATGCCGATGATCGTGACGCAGAGCAGCACGCCCGCCAGCAGGTAGGCCAGGAACATCCAGAAGCCGCAGAGGACGAGCCATATGACGTTGAGGATTGTCTTCACTGGTGACGACCTGCCATCTGCTCGAGTCGGGCGATGCGCTCCGCCATCGGCGGGTGCGTGGAGAACATCTTGGACATGCCCTGCCCCGGGCGGAAGGGGTTGGCGATCATCATGTGGCTCGCCGTCTCGAGGCGGGGCTCGGGCGGTAGCGGCAACTGCTTCGTGCCGGCGTCCAGTTTGCGCAGGGCGCTCGCCAGCGCGAGCGGGTCGCCGGTCAGTTGCGCGCCGGACGCGTCGGCGTCGTACTCCCTGGAACGGCTGATGGCCAGCTGGATGATCGAGGCCGCCAGCGGGCCGAGCAGCATGATCAGGAGCATTCCGAAGATGCCGGGGCCCTCGTTGTCGTTCGAGCGGCCTACGGGGATCAGCCAGGCGAAGTTGACCAGGAACATGATCACGGAGGCCAGGGCGCCCGCGACCGAGGAGATCAGGATGTCGCGGTTGTAGACGTGGCTCAGCTCGTGGCCGATGACGCCGCGCAGCTCGCGCTCGTCGAGGAGGCGCAGGATGCCGTCGGTGCAGCACACCGCCGCGTTCCGCGGATTGCGGCCGGTCGCGAAGGCGTTCGGGGCCTCGGTGGGCGAGATGTACAGGCGGGGCATGGGCTGGCGGGCCTGGGTGGAGAGCTCGCGGACCATGCGGTAGAGCGCGGGGGCCTCGAATTCGCTCACCGGGCGGGCGCGCATGGCCCGCAGGGCGAGCTTGTCGCTGTTCCAGTACGCGTACGCGTTGGTGCCGACGGCCACCAAGAGCGCGACGAGCAGGCCCGTACGCCCGAAGAAACCGCCGATCACGAGGATGAGCGCGGACAGTCCCCCGAGGAGTACGGCGGTCTTCAACCCGTTGTGCCGGCGGTGCACGGTACGCCCTCCTGGTGGTGCGTGGGGGAACCCTCTGCTGACTGGTGCTTCCACTGTTCAGTGGACCCTCCCGTACTGGTCAACGCCAGGCGGGGAGCACTAGTTCCCTTGTGCGCTCAGGAGCGGTGTACGCCACGCGGGTGAGGCCCCGCGTGGCGCCCCGAAGGGCCTCGGGGCCGGTCAGAAGAGACCGGTGTCCGAGAACCTCAGGACGAGCTGGGGCGCTCCGGAGAGCGCGATACCGAGGACCGCGGTCAGCGCGATGGCCGCGGTGAGGGGCGCCGGTACGCGGTGCCTGACCGGCTCGCCCTCGGGGGCGCGGAAGAGGAGCGCCGTCCACTGGAGGTAGTAGTAGAGCGCGATCACGACGTTCACGGCCATCACCACGGCGAGCCAGCCGAGGCCCGCGTCGACGGCGGCCGAGAAGACCGTGACCTTGGCGAAGAGGCCGATGATGCCGGGCGGCAGCCCCGCGAGGCAGAGCAGGAAGAAGGCCAGGACGAGGGCGGCCAGGGGGCTGCGCGCGTACAGGCCCCGGTAGTCGCTGACGCGGTTCAGGCGCTGGGTGCGGCCCACGAGCGCGGCCACCGCGAAGGCGCCGAGGTTCACGGCCGCGTACATCAGGGCGTACGCGACGGTGGAGCCGATGGCCTTCTCCGCGCCCGCCTCGTTGTCGGCGTATCCGGCGGCGGCGATCGGCACCAGGAGGTAGCCGGCCTGGCCGACCGAGGACCAGGCGAGGAGGCGGACCGCGCTGTACGCGCGCGTGGAGCGCTGGCGCAGGGCCGCGACATTGCCCGCGGTCATGGTGAGTGCGGCGAGGACGGCGAGTACCGGGCCCCAGACATCGGCGTACGAGGGGAAGGCGACGACGGTGACGAGGATGAGCCCGGTGAAGCCGACGGCCTTTCCGACGACCGAGAGGTACGCGGCGACGGGCAGGGGCGCGCCTACGTAGGTGTCCGGTACCCAGAAGTGGAACGGCACGGCGGCCACCTTGAAGGCGAAGCCGACGAGGGTGAGGGCGACGCCGGCCTGGGCGAGGGTGTGCAGCTGCCCGTCGGTGACCTGGTCGCTCTGGAGCTTGGTGGCGATCTCGGTGAGGTGCAGGGTGCCGGTCGCCGCGTAGACGAAGCTGACGCCCATGAGGCTCACGGCGGTCGCGGTGACCGAGGAGAGGAAGAACTTCAGGGCCGCTTCGGAGGAGCGCTTGTCGCCGTGCCTGAGGCCGACGAGGGCGAAGGCGGGCAGGGAGGCGACCTCCAGGGCGACGATGAGTGTCGCGAGGTCGCGCGAGGCGGGCAGCAGGGCGGCGCCCGCCGCGGAGGAGAGCAGCAGGAACCAGAACTCTCCCGCGGGGAGTTCCCGCTTGGTGCCCTCCTCGTCCTTCAGAGTGCTCATGGAGAGCAGGGCGGCCAGCAGGGCGCCGCCGAGGACGAGGAGCTGGATGACGAGGGTGAAGCGGTCGGCGGTGTAGCTGCACGCGTGCGTGCCGCCTCCGGTCAGGCAGAAGGTCGAGCGGTCGTCGTCCAGGAGGGGCAGCAGGGAGAGCGCGGCGGCGGCCAGGCCCGCCACGGAGAGCCAGCCGAGGAGCGCCTTCTTGCCGTCGGCCACGAAGAGGTCGGCGACGAGCACCACGAGGCCGACGACCGCGGCGATGGTCGGCGGCGCGATCGCGAGCCAGTCGACGGACTGGACAAGGCTGGCGGCGCTTTCGGCGGCCACGGTCACGACTTGCCTCCAGTGAGGAGCTTCTGCACGGCCGGGTCGGTCAGGCCGAGGAGAGCCGCGGGCCAGAGTCCGGCGAGGACGGTGAGGGCGACGAGCGGGGTCCAGGCGGCGAGTTCGTAGCCACGGACGTCGACGAGTGCCTTGGGCGCGTCGGCGAGCGCCCTGGGCGCGGGCTCGGCGTCGGGACGCGGCATCGGGCCCATGCAGACACGGCGTACGACGATGAGCATGTACGCGGCGGTGAGCAGGGTGCCGAACGCGGCGATCGCCATGAAGGTGAGGAAGGCGGGGCGGCTCAGGTCGTCGGCGGGGTCGAACGCGCCGAACAGCGCGAGCATCTCGCCCCAGAACCCGGCGAGGCCCGGCAGGCCGAGCGAGGCGACGGCGCCGAAGGCGAGCAGGCCGCCGAGGCGAGGCGCCTTGCCGTAGAGCGCGGCACCGGACTCCTGTGCGAGGGCGTCGAGGTCGGTGGTGCCGGTGCGGTCCTTGAGGGCGCCGACGAGGAAGAAGAGCAGGCCGGTGATGAGGCCGTGCGCGATGTTGGCGAACAGCGCGCCGTTCACGCCGGTCGGGCTCATCGTCGCGATGCCGAGCAGCACGAAGCCCATGTGGCCGACGGACGAGTACGCGATGAGGCGCTTGAGGTCGCCCTTCGCACCGCGCCTGGCGAGCGCGAGGCAGGCCAGCGATCCGTAGATGATCCCGACGACCGCGAGGGCCGCGAGGTAGGGCGCGAACTCCCGCATCCCGTCCGGCGTAATAGGGAGCAGAATGCGTACGAACCCGTACGTACCC
The DNA here is from genome assembly GCF_019400875.1 of Streptomyces anatolicus. Taxonomy (NCBI): domain Bacteria; kingdom Bacillati; phylum Actinomycetota; class Actinomycetes; order Kitasatosporales; family Streptomycetaceae; genus Streptomyces; species Streptomyces anatolicus. The sequence goes on from NZ_WMBF01000302.1 coordinate 3,787, forward strand.
ATCTTCAGCAGTACGCCGGCCAGCAGGACCGAGCCGACGGTCGGCGCGGCGGTGTGGGCGTCCGGCAGCCAGCTGTGCAGCGGCCACATCGGCGTCTTGACCGCGAGCCCGATCCCGATCGCCAGAACGGCGATGACCTGCACGGATGTGGTCAGGCCCGGGCCGTTGTCAGTGGCGAGTGCCACCATGTCGAACGTGCCGGACTTGAGCCCGATCAGGAGGAGGCCGAGCAGCATCACGACGGAGCCGAGCAGCGTGTAGAGGATGAACTTCCAGGCCGCCTGGGTGCGTTGTGCACCGCCCCAGCGGGCGATGAGGAAGTACATCGGGATGAGCACCATCTCGAACGCCAGGAAGAACAGCAGCAGATCGAGGACGGCGAAGGTCGCGAGGGTGCCGGACTCGAGGACGAGGATCAGTGCGACAAATGCCTTGGGAGACGGGCCCGTCGGCATTTTGAAGTAGCTGTAGAGCGCGCAGAGGAAGGTCAGCAGCGCGGTCAGGACCAGAAGGGGGAGCGAGATGCCGTCGATGCCGAGGTGGATGCGCACGTCGAGTGCGGGGATCCAGCTGATGTCGGTCGTGGCCTGCATCTTCGACGGGTGGTCGTGGTCGAAGCCGAGCGTGAGGACGAGCGCGGCGAGCAGGACGGCGCCGGTCACGATCACGCCGTGGCGGAGCACGGCCTGGTCGGGCGAGTTCCCCTTCAGCCCGGGCGGGGCCGGGAGGAGAGCGGCCACGGCGCCGATGAGCGGGCCGACGACGATCAACGCCAGAAGAAACTGCATCACGGACTCACTGATACCGATCACGGCTGCTCACGCTCCGGCGGTGGCGACGAGGACGGCGGCGACGGCCAGGACGACCGTGCCTGCGAGCAGCGCGCTCAGATAGGTCTGTACGTTGCCGGTCTGCGCGCGCCGGACGGCGGCGCCGAGCCAGCGGGGTGCGGTGCCCGCGCCGCGCACGTACGTCTCGATGACCTCGCGGTCGAGGAAGCGGACGAGGCGCGCGGCGGCCTGGACCGGGCGGACGAACAGGGCCGCGTAGACGGCGTCGAGGCGGAAGCCGGCGGCCGCGTGGCGGTGCAGGGGGCCGAGCAGCAGACGGCCGGGGTCGGCCGGGTCGTGAGCCGACGCCACGTCTCCGTACGCGGGGGCGTGCGAGGCGATCGCCTCCGCCTCGACCTGTCCCCCGTCACCGTCCGGACTCACCGCGACGGCGCCCATCGGGACGCGGGCGGCGAGCGCGGTGGTGTGGCGCCACGCGCCGTAGGTGACGAGGACGCCGGCGAGGGCGAGGCCCGTGCCGAGGACGGAGGTGGTGAGCGTCGGCGAGAGCGAGCGGCCGTCGAACCAGTCCGGCAGGACACCGACGGCGGTACCGAAGGCGAGGGAGGGCACGGCAAGCACCCACAGCACGGCCGTCATGGCGAGGGGCTGCTTCCCGTGGTCGGGGGCGTCGGCACCCCTGCCGTGGAAGGCGAGCAGCCACAGGCGCGTCGCGTAGGCGGCGGTGAGGAGGGCGGTGAGCAGACCGGCGACGAGGACGATCCAGCCCGCGGCGGTGGGCACGGAGGCGGCGTGGCCCGTGGCGGTGTGCTCGGCGGCGCCGAGCACGGCCTCCTTGGAGAAGAAGCCGCTGAACGGCGGGATCGCGGCGAGCGCGAGGAGCGCCACGGTCATCGTCCAGTAGGCGTCGGGGATGCGGTCGCGCAGGCCCTTCATACGGGACATGGCGGCCAGTGAGTTGGTGCCGGCGGCGTGGATGATCACGCCCGCGGTGAGGAACAGCAGCGCCTTGAAGGCGCCGTGGGACAGGAGGTGGAAGACGGCGGCGCCGCGGTCGCCGACGGCGAGGGCGCCGGTCATGTAGCCGAGCTGGCCGATCGTCGAGTACGCGAGTACGCGCTTGATGTCGTCCTGGGCGAGCGCGGCGAGGGCCGAACCGGCCATGGTGACGGCGGCCATGACGGCGAGGACGACGAGGGCTGCCCCGGAGGCGGCGAAGACGGGGAGGAGGCGGGCGACGAAGTAGACGCCGGCGGCGACCATCGTCGCGGCGTGGATCAGCGCGGAGACGGGCGTGGGGCCCGCCATCGCGTCGGGCAGCCAGGTGTGCAGCGGGAACTGCGCGGACTTGCCCGCCACGCCCGCGAGGAGCAGCAGGGCGATGAGCGTGGGGTGGTCGAGGCGGCCGTCCGCGACCGTCGCGAGGATCGTCGTGACGCGGAACGAGCCCGCGTCCGCGGCGAGGGCGAACAGGCCGATGAGGAAGGGGACATCGCCGAGCTTGGTGACGAGGAAGGCCTTCAGGGAGGCGGCGCGCGCCTCGGGCGTCTCCCAGTAGTGGCCGACGAGGAAGTACGAGCAGATGCCCATGATCTCCCAGCCGACCAGGAGCACCATCAGGTCGCCGGAGTAGACGACGAGCAGCATCGCGGAGGTGAAGAGGGAGACGAGAGCGGCGTAGGAGGGGTAGCGCGGGTCGTCGCGCAGGTAGCCCGTCGAGTAGATCTGCACGCAGGAGGCGACGACGCCGACCAGGACGGCGACGAGGGCGGCGAAGCCGTCGATGTGCAGGGCGAGTTCGATGGGGACCGAGCCGGTCGGGGTCAGCTCGGTGGCGGCGTCGACCGGCCGGTCACCGCCCTGGCGGGCGGCGACGAGCACGGCGAGGACCAGGGCCGTCAGCGTGGGCAGGACCGCGAGGGGGCGTACGAGTCCGGGGCTCCGGCGGCCGAGGAGCAGGCCCGCGGCCGCGCCCAGGAACGGCAGAAGGGGGACGAGGACGGCGAGGGTGGTCGTGGTCACGCGGTGGCCTCGGCCTTCTGCGACTGCGGTGACTGCTGTGACTGCTGGGGTTCCTGCGAGTCGTCCGGCTCCTGGGGCTCCCGTGCGTCCTGGGAGTCGTCCGGCGTGGAGGGCTCGGCGGTGTCGCGGAGGGCGTCGACGGCGGAGGTGCCGCGGTTGCGGTAGACCGCGAGGACGATCGCGAGGCCGATGCCGATCTCGGCGGCGGCGATGGCGATGACGAAGAGGGTCAGGGCCTGGCCGGCGTGGAGGGAGTCGCGGAGCCAGACGTCGAAGGCGACGAGGTTGAGGTTGACGGCGTTGAGCATCAGCTCGACGGACATCAGGACCAGGATCGCGTTGCGCCGGGCGAGTACGCCGTAGAGGCCGACGCAGAAGAGGAGGGCGGCGAGGACGGCGGGATAGGCGAGGTGGAGGTGCATCAGCGGTCTCCCTCCGGGGCGGGCGTGCCCTTGGCCGTCTTGCGGGACAGGACGATCGCGCCGACGAGGGCGGCGAGGAGGAGGACCGAGAGCGCCTCGAAGGGGAGCACCCAGTGCCGGAAGAGGACCGAGCCGGTGACGTCGGTGGAGCCCTGGGCGGCCCCGTCCAGGTCGATCACCGTGGTGCGGAAGGCGTCCACGACGACCCAGACCAGGGCGGCGGCAGCGGCGGCGGCCACCGCGAGCGCGACCGGGCGGTTGCCCGAATCGGCGTCCGGGGAGCGGCCGATGGGCGCCCTGGTGAGCATCAGGCCGAAGAGGAGGAGGACGACGACGGAACCGACGTAGATGAGGACCTGCACCCAGGCGATGAACTCGGCGGTCAGCAGGAGGTACTCGACGGCGAGGCCGCCGAGCGCCACGACCAGCCACAGGGCGGCGTGCACCAGCTGCCTGGTCGTGACGGTGATGACGGCCGCGCCGAGCGTGACGAGGCCGACGAGGAGGAAGGCGATCTCGACGCCGGTCGGGGAGAGGAATCCGTGGGTCTCGGCGGTCTCGGCGGTCTTGGCCGCGGATGCCGCGGTGGCTGCTGCGAAGGTCACGACTCCCCTTCCTTCGTCCCGGGCGTCGCGGGCGTCTCAGGCGTGGCGGGCGTCGCAGGCCGGGTGGCCTCGGCGGCGGCCAGTTTCTCGGCGGCCTTGCGGGCGGCGGCGAGTTCCTTCGGCTCCTCGGCGCCGGGGTCGAGGGCGGG
>NZ_WMBF01000303.1:0-7718 GCF_019400875.1 Streptomyces anatolicus
GTGTTCCACCTCACTGTGAGCTATGGCACGATGCTGGGCACCCCACCGGCACAGCCCTCACAGGAGACGCTCCTCGTGCAGCACCCCGCCGTCCCGGAACTGGCGCACACCCTCGCCCGCCCCGTCCACTGGCTGGCCACCGCCGCCGCGCTCGCCGCCGTCGTCGCCGGCTCCGCCTTCCTGCAGCCGGACCCCGCGACCGCCGCCCAGACAGGGCACAAGACGCAGCCCAGAGCCGCCGCGGGCGCGCCCGCACCGGCCGCGGCGCCCGACGCCGCCACCGTGGACTTCCCCCTCGACTGCGGCCCGGTGAAATCCGTGGTGGAGAAGAAGGCAACCGGCGACCTCGACGGCGACGGCAGGCCCGAGACCGTAGCCGTCGTCCACTGCCGGGCCGGCTCGGGCACCCCGCCCGACGGCGTCTACGTGATCACCCGCGCCAAGGCGGGCGAGCCCCGCGTGGTGGCCACCCTCGTCGACCCGAAGGACCGGCTGACCGTCACCGACTTCGCCGTGCGTGACGGGGCGGTCACCGCGACCCTCCTCGGCTACTCCTCGCTCGCCGTCCCCCGGTGCTGCCCCGACCGCGAGGACGCCGCCAAGTGGCGATGGAAGGACGGCGCGTTCGCGCGGACGGCCCCCGCCGAGGCGCGCAGCGTATGAGGCGGCGGAGGCCGGTGACTCACTGAGCGTCGGGGCCGTACACCTCGACCCTGTCCGAAACCCGACGTACGTGGATGCAGTCGCCCGGACACTCCTTCGCGGAGTCCGCGACATCGCGAAGGAGCGGCAGCGGCACGGGCGTCGTGGCCCCTGGGGCCTGGAGCAACTCGTCGTCGCCGCTCTTCACATAGGCCAGGCCGTCGATGTCCAGCTCGAAGACCTCGGGCGCGTACTGCGCGCAGATGCCGTCTCCTGTGCAGAGGTCCTGGTCGATCCAGACCTCCAGCAGATCGTCGCAGCCACTGCCCTCACTGCCGGTCTCGGCGTCGTGCCGCACGGTCATCTCTCCTGCCGGTCGCTGCGTCGAGCCGGCCGGTGATGCGGTAAGTCGGGCCAGCTCTGACGGGTGTTGAACACTTCGACGATACAACCGCCCGCTTTCCGATGTTGTTGGGTGGGTATTCACCTGGCGTGAGGGGAAGCGCAAGGGTGAAGATCGGACACACCCCCTCGTCTTTGTGATCTAGGGGTTTCAATCGACACCCACCCAGGTAGGGTCTGGAAGCGTCCAGCTCCCCTTGGAGGAGGTGAGGACCGTGGCAGCCCACGACGACGACATCAACCGCGGCATCCGGCCGGGCAGAGGGTCTGAGGACCCCGCCGGTCAGGTTGCCTATCTCGAGCAGGAAATCGCCGTCCTGCGACGCAAGCTCGCCGACTCTCCGCGTCATACGAGGATTCTCGAAGAGCGGATCGTCGAGCTGCAGACCAACCTGGCCGGCGTGTCCGCGCAGAACGAGCGGCTCGCCAACACGCTCCGCGAGGCCCGCGACCAGATCGTGGCCCTCAAGGAGGAAGTCGACCGGCTCGCACAGCCACCGGCCGGCTTCGGAGTCTTCCTCGTGGCGAACGAGGACGGCACGGCGGACATCTTCACCGGCGGCCGCAAGCTCCGGGTGAACGTCAGCCCCAGCGTGGAGCTCGAAGAGCTCAAGCGCGGCCAGGAAGTAATGCTCAACGAAGCGCTCAACGTGGTCGAGGCCATGGAGTACGAGAGCGTCGGCGACATCGTCACCCTCAAGGAGATCCTCGAGGACGGCGACCGAGCCCTGGTGGTCGGGCACACCGACGAAGAACGGGTGGTGCGGCTCGCCGAACCACTCCTCGACGTCACGATCCGCCCCGGCGACGCCCTCCTGCTCGAACCCCGCTCCGGCTACGTCTACGAGGTCGTGCCCAAGAGCGAGGTCGAGGAACTGGTCCTCGAAGAAGTCCCCGACATCAGCTACGAGAAGATCGGCGGCCTCGGCGGCCAGATCGAGATGATCCGGGACGCCGTCGAGCTTCCGTACCTCTACCCCGACCTCTTCAAGGAGCACGAACTGCGGCCGCCCAAGGGCGTCCTGCTGTACGGGCCCCCCGGCTGCGGAAAGACGCTGATCGCCAAAGCCGTCGCCAACTCCCTTGCCAAGAAGGTCGCCGAGGTGACCGGGCAGCCCGCGGGGAAGAGCTTCTTCCTCAACATCAAGGGCCCCGAACTCCTCAACAAGTACGTCGGCGAGACCGAGCGCCACATCCGCCTGGTCTTCCAGCGTGCCCGGGAGAAGGCGAGCGAGGGCACCCCCGTCATCGTCTTCTTCGACGAGATGGAATCCCTCTTCCGCACCCGCGGATCCGGTGTCAGCTCGGACGTGGAGAACACCATCGTCCCCCAGCTGCTCGCCGAGATCGACGGCGTGGAAGGGCTGGAGAACGTCATCGTCATCGGCGCCTCCAACCGCGAGGACATGATCGACCCCGCGATCCTGCGCCCCGGACGCCTCGACGTGAAGATCAAGATCGAGCGCCCGGACGCCGAGGCGGCGAAGGACATCTTCGCCAAGTACCTCACCGAACGGCTCCCGCTGCACGCCGACGACCTGGCCGAGCACAGCGCCGACCGGCGCAGCACGGTCCAGGGCATGATCCAGTCCGTCGTGGAGCAGATGTACGCCGAATCCGAGGAGAACCGCTTCCTCGAGGTGACGTACGCCAACGGCGACAAGGAAGTCCTCTACTTCAAGGACTTCAACTCCGGCGCCATGATCGAGAACATCGTGGGCCGCGCCAAGAAGATGGCCATCAAGGCCTTCCTCGAAGCGAACCAGAAGGGCATCAGGGTCTCCCACCTCCTCCAGGCTTGCATCGACGAGTTCAAGGAGAACGAGGACCTGCCCAACACCACCAACCCGGACGACTGGGCCCGGATCTCCGGCAAGAAGGGCGAGCGGATCGTATACATCCGCACGCTCGTCACCGGAAAGCAGGGCGCGGACACCGGACGCTCCATCGACACGGTGGCCAACACCGGTCAGTACCTGTAGTAACAAAGGGGCGGCTGCGGGTGTCCTTCACGGGTACCCGCAGCCGTCTGCTTTTCAATGAAGGCAATGATCTCCCCACCAGCGCAAAGGCGTTCTAGGCTCTTCGGTACCGCCGAGTCGCGCAGTGCGGGGACGGGCACCGCACACGCACCGGAGAACCAGCGGTACTTGAGCGCCGTTCCCGAAGGGGAGCGCCGCCGGGCAAGGAGGGCCGCATGACCGTACGGCGAGTAATGGGCATCGAGACGGAGTACGGCATCTCCGTCCCCGGCCACCCGAACGCCAATGCCATGCTCACCTCGTCCCAGATCGTCAACGCCTATGCCGCGGCGATGCACCGGGCGCGACGCGCCCGCTGGGACTTCGAGGAGGAGAACCCGCTGCGGGACGCACGGGGATTCGACCTCGCCCGCGAGGCCGCCGACTCCAGCCAGCTGACCGACGAGGACATCGGCCTCGCCAACGTCATCCTGACCAACGGCGCACGGCTCTACGTCGACCACGCACACCCCGAATACAGCTCGCCGGAGATCACCAACCCCCTGGACGCCGTCCTGTGGGACAAGGCCGGCGAACGCATCATGGCCGAGGCGGCCGACCGCGCGGCGCAGCTCCCCGGGGCCCAGCCGATCCACCTGTACAAGAACAACACCGACAACAAGGGCGCCTCGTACGGCACGCACGAGAACTACCTGATGAAGCGGGAGACCCCCTTCTCGGACATCGTGCGCCACCTCACGCCCTTCTTCGTCTCCCGCCAGGTCGTCACAGGTGCGGGCCGCGTCGGCATCGGCCAGGACGGCCACGAGCACGGTTTCCAGCTCAGCCAGCGCGCGGACTACTTCGAGGTCGAGGTGGGCCTCGAGACGACCCTTAAGCGGCCGATCATCAACACCCGGGACGAGCCCCACTCCGACGCCGAGAAGTACCGCAGGCTGCACGTCATCATCGGCGACGCGAACCTCTCGGAGATCTCCACCTACCTCAAGCTGGGCACCACCTCGCTCGTGCTCGCCATGATCGAGGACGGCTTCATCGCCGTGGACCTCGCGGTGGACCAGCCCGTGCGCACCCTGCACCAGGTCTCCCACGACCCGACGCTCCAGCACCTGGTCACGCTCCGCAGCGGCCGCTCACTCACCGCTGTGCAACTGCAGATGGAGTACTTCGAACTGGCCCGCAAGTACGTCGAGGAGCGGTACGGCTCCGACGCCGACGAGCAGACCAAGGACGTCCTGGCCCGCTGGGAGGACGTGCTCGGCCGGCTGGAGAGCGACCCGATGAGCCTTTCCGGAGAGCTGGACTGGGTCGCCAAGCGGGAGCTGATGGAGGGCTACCGCCGCCGCGACAGCCTGGACTGGGACGCCGCGCGGCTGCACCTGGTCGACCTCCAGTACGCCGACGTACGGGCCGAGAAGGGCCTGTACAACCGTCTGGTGGCGCGCGGCAAGATGAAGCGGCTCCTGGACGAGGCGGACGTGGAGCGGGCCACCACTAAGCCTCCCGAGGACACCCGGGCCTACTTCCGGGGCCGCTGCCTCGAGCAGTACGCGGACGACGTGGCCGCGGCCTCCTGGGACTCGGTCATCTTCGACCTGCCCGGCCGTGACTCTCTGCAACGCGTCCCGACCCTGGAGCCCCTGCGCGGCACCAGGAACCACGTCAAGGAGCTCCTGGACCGCTGCCGTTCGGCGGAGGAACTGGTTCGGGTGCTCTCCGGCGGCTGAAAGGTCACCGGCGGGGGAATCACAGAGGTGGGTCCCGCACGTTGAGGGAAGTGCGGGGCCGATGTCGGACCCGGCTTGTAGGGTCTGATCAAGAACGTCTAACCGAGCGAGCGGGGTGAGGTAGATGGCGACCAAGGACACCGGCGGCGGACAGCAGAAGGCCACGCGTTCCACCGAGGAGACCGAGGAGCAGACTCAGGACGCGCAGGCTTCGGAGGATCTCAAGGAGCGCCAGGAGAAGCTGAGCGACGACGTCGACTCGGTGCTCGACGAAATCGATGATGTGCTCGAGGAGAACGCCGAGGACTTCGTGCGCTCCTTCGTTCAGAAGGGTGGGGAGTGATTTTTCCTTTGAATCGAAGGCTGGGGATGTAGGGGAGGGGTCTTGTCGGAGCCGCTGAAACAGTGCGCGCGATGCCGAGAGTCCAAACCGCACGGGGCGTTTGCATCGAATCGGGCAATGCGTGACGGCTTGCAGTGCTACTGCAGGCCGTGCGCTGCGGAGTATCACCAGGAGCGACAGAAAGCCAAAGGGAAGAACGTTCGGCCCAAGGTCGCAGCTCCGGCAGGCCACAAGTACTGCCGCAGGTGTGGGGAGATCAAGCCTCACACTGCATGGGACCGGAACAGGGCGGCCTCCGACGGCCTGTCCACTCGGTGCAAGGCGTGTCGGGCCATCGAAGGTCGTGCCGGCCATCTCAAGCGCCACTACGGGATTACCGAGGCCGATCGTGACGAACTGATCGAGGCCCAGAAGGGCCTCTGTGTGATCTGTCTCGAGGCACCTGCCGTACATGTGGATCATTGTCACGAGACGGGTAAAGTCCGAGGCGTACTGTGCTTCAACTGCAACTCAGGCATCGGCAAGTTGGGGGACGACCCCGACAAGACCCGCCGAGCCACCGCTTATCTGGAAGGAAACTCGTGGAAGCCAATCCTCGTAGCACCGGGCGTCTACCAGCTGCCTTCCTGACGCCTGGGTCGTCGTCCTTCATGGATTTCCTCTCCGAGCACCAGCCCGGCATCCTGCCCGGCAACCGCCAACTGCCGCCCACGCAGGGCGTGATCGAGGCTCCGCACGGCACGACCATCGTGGCCGTGACGTTCCCCGGCGGCGTGGTGCTCGCTGGTGACCGCCGGGCGACGATGGGGAATGTCATCGCGCAGCGGGACATCGAGAAGGTCTTCCCGGCGGACGAGTACTCCGCGGTGGGCATCGCGGGCACGGCGGGTCTGGCCGTGGAGATGGTGAAGCTCTTCCAGCTGGAGCTTGAGCACTTCGAGAAGGTGGAGGGCGCCACGCTCTCCCTGGAGGGCAAGGCGAACCGCCTCTCCACGATGATCCGCAGCAACCTCGGCATGGCCATGCAGGGCCTCGCCGTGGTGCCGCTCTTCGCGGGCTATGACGTGGACCGCGAGAAGGGGCGCATCTTCTCCTACGACGTCACGGGCGGCCGCTCCGAGGAGCACGGCTTCGCGGCCACCGGCTCCGGGTCGGTCTTCGCGCGGGGTGCGATGAAGAAGCTGTACCACGACGGTCTGACCGAGGAGCAGGCGACGACCCTGGTGGTCCAGGCGTTGTACGACGCGGCCGACGACGACTCGGCGACGGGTGGTCCCGATGTGGCCCGCCGGATCTACCCCATCGTGACCGTCATCTCCGACGAGGGATTCCGGCGGCTGACGGACGAGGAATCGTCTGTGATCGCGCGTTCGATTCTGGAGAAGCGGCTGGAGCAGCCGGACGGCCCGCGTGCCGCGCTGCTCTGATCGCTCCGCATTCGCCACTGACTGAAGTTTTGACAGAAAGGGACGGATCCGGTGTCGACGCCGTTCTATGTATCACCCCAGCAGCAGATGGCCGACCGGGCGGAATACGCCCGCAAGGGCATCGCGCGCGGCCGCAGTCTGGTCGTCCTGCAGTATGCCGACGGCATCGTGTTCGTCGGCGAGAACCCGTCCCGTGCGCTGCACAAGTTCAGCGAGATCTATGACCGGATCGGTTTCGCGGCCGCCGGTAAGTACAACGAGTACGAGAATCTTCGGATCGGCGGCGTCCGCTACGCCGATCTGCGCGGCTATACCTATGACCGTGACGACGTGACGGCCCGCGGTCTCGCGAATGTGTACGCGCAGACGCTGGGCACGATCTTCTCGAGCGCGGCCGAGAAGCCGTACGAGGTGGAGCTGGTGGTCGCCGAGGTCGGGGCCACGCGTGAGGGCGATCAGATCTACCGTCTCCCGCACGACGGGTCGATCGTCGACGAGCACGGTTCGCTCGCCGTGGGCGGCAACGCCGAGCAGATCAGCACCTATCTCGATCAGCACCACAACGACAACATGACGCTCGCGGAGGCCCTGAAGCTGGCCGTGCGCGCGCTCTCCCGCGACACCAACGGCACCGAGCGGGAGATCCCCGCCGAGCGTCTGGAGGTGGCGGTGCTGGACCGGACGCGGCCGCAGCAGCGGAAGTTCAAGCGGATCGTGGGCCGTCAGCTGTCGCGGCTGCTCGACGAGGGCGGCGCGACGGACGCGGCGAGTGACACGGACGAGGACACCGGGCCCGCACCCCGCTCCGGTGGTGACGTCGAGTAGTCCCCTGCGGTATGCGCCCCGCGCCCCGGCCGTCCGGTCGGGGCGCGGGGCGTTCGCGTGTGCAAGATGGGACCGGCGGTCCTAGTGGGCGGGGCCCGTGGAGTCGCGGATGACGAGTTCGACGGGGAGCGGGGTGGCGTCGGGGGCGCGGCCCTCGACGACGGCGACCAGGGTCTCCATGCCGCGCTCGCCGAAGCGCTCGGCGGGAAGGCGCACGGTCGTCAGCTCGGGTTCGACGGCGGTGGCCAGGGTCAGATCGTCGAAGCCGGTCACCGAGAGGTCTTCGGGTACGCGCAGTCCGAGCCGTCGCGCGGCCTTGCAGACGCCCGCGGCGAGGAAGTCGTCGTCGCAGATGACGGCGGTGGGGCGG
>NZ_WMBF01000304.1:0-7707 GCF_019400875.1 Streptomyces anatolicus
TGCCCGCCCGGCTCAGCGTCCCGGGAAGACCGGGTTGGATGCGGCGGGCGGGCCCGGGGTTGTCGTGGGGTGGCGGGCCTCCGTGCGGACGTATGCCGCGTACGAGGGTGTGGTCGCGCCACTCCGCCATGCCTGCCCCCGGGCCGGGGTTCCCACGAGGCTCAGCGCCCCAGGACCGGCGGGCCCGGCAGGCCCGGGGTTGTCGTGGAGTGGCGGACCTCTGCCCGGGCGTATGCCGCGTACGAGGGCGTCGTCGCGCCACTCCACCGTGCCCGCCCCTGGGCCGGGGTTCCCGCGAGGCTCAGCGCCCCAGGGCTGGCGGCCCCGGCAGGCCCGGGGTTGTCGTGGGGTGGCGGATCTCCGCTCGGACGTATGCCGCGTACGAGGGAGGTGTCGTCGCGCCACTCCACCGCGCCCGCCCCCGGACCAGGGTTCCCGCCCGGCTCAGCGGCCCAGGAAGATTGGGTTCGTGAAGGCCGCCGGGGGGCCCGGCAGGGCCGGGGTTGTCGTGGGGTGGCGGACCTCCGCGCGGACGTATGCCGCGTACGAGGGTGTCGTGCGCCACTCCACCGTGCCCGCTCCGGACTCCGGCAGGGGCGCGCTCGTGTGCAGGACGCCCTGGTCGGTGATGATGCGGACCGTGCAGCCAGGGGTGCCCTTGACCTCCAGGCGGACCGTCACCGGCGTGTCGCGGTCCACGGTGAGGCGTTCGCCGATGCCCGCGTGTCTGCCCCGGCCGCCCGCCGCCGAGAACGCCAGCTCCACCGACTTCGACTCAGCGATGTAGGAGCGGCCCCTGCGCAGGCCCTCCTGGATGGCCTCGCGGGTCAGGTCGTCGGCGAGCACGACCGTCTGCGGGCCGCCGATCCGGTCGGGGTCGCGGTGCGCGTCGCTGTTGCCCATCGCCGGAATCCACGGCCGCCCGCCGCGTACGGAGGCCACGAGCATGCTGTCCCAGTCGGCGAGGGAGACCTCGTCGTCCGGGGTGTAGGCGCCGTTCCACACCTCCACCACGTCCGCCTCGCCGAAGCCGAACTTCCAGTTGCAGCCCACGCAGGTGGCGTGCGGGTGGGCGGGCACGACGAGGCCGCCCGCGTCGCGGATCCGCCGCGCGTACCTGCCGAAGCGGTTGTCCCGGGCGCGGTAGCGCCAGTCGACGAACGTGCCCGGGTCCGCGCCCAGGGAGAGCACGTGGCCGTTGCGGGTCGTCACCTCCTCGCCGAGCATGATCAGCAGGTCGTCGCCCGCGTGCTCGGCCCAGTGCGCGTGCGCCGAGTGCGTGTTGTGCTCCGAGCTGTTGATGAAGTCCAGGCCCGCGGCGCGGGCGAGCGCGGCGATCTCGGCGAGGGTGCGCCTGCCGTCGGAGTACACGGAGTGCAGGTGGCAGTCGCCCCGGTACCAGGCGCGGCCCCGGCCCTTCGCGCGCTCGGGAGGGTAGACCGACTTCGGGGTCCTGCCGGGCGCCCCGTAGGTGAGGGTGATCGTCACCTCGTAGGGGAGGCCTTCGGGGGCGACCGTGTAGGGGCCGAGGGCGATGTGCCAGGTGCCCGCGCGGATCCGGCCCGGGATGTAGCCGGGCGTCGCCTCGTCGGCGCGGATGAAGAACTCGGTGCGGGCGCCGCCCGACCAGCCCCGGAACCCCTTGCCGCCAAGCTCGGTGCCGCGCTCGTCGAAGACGCCGATGTCCAGGGCGTTGCCCTGCGTCCCGGCGGGGACGGGCGGCTTCTGGTAGGAGTACGAGACGCGCAGCTCGCTGACTCCCCCGGGGACCTCCACCGGCAGATAGACGAAGTCCGGGGCGCCCACGGGCAGCGTGCCGCGGACCGTCCTGGTCTCCTTGCTCCCCGGCTCGCGCCCCGGGGCGCGCCGTTCGGCGCCGCTCGCGAAGCTCACGCTGTTCAACGTAAGCGCGGCGGCGGCTCCCGTCACGAACAGTCCGCGCCGGTTCAGTCCCTTGTGGGCTGGGTGTACGGCGTTCTCGCACATGCTGCGGCTCCCCAGGGTGTCGATGGTGACGTGGGTGGTGCGTGCAACCCTGGTATTGAGCCGTGAACTGTGCGGCAAGGGAAGGAGATTGACGGTTTTCCACCCGGTGGCCGTAGAGCGGCCCGCCCTGGAGGCTCTATGACCTAGGGGGCCGGCGGCGCTACCCGGTGGCGCCCGCCGCCACCAGCACCGCCTCGGTCTCCGGATGCGGGCCGTGGCGCGCCCAGCGCAGCGGGGACCACCCCGTGCCGCCGTCCTCGCGGAGATTCGGGTCGGCGCCGTGGGCGAGGAGTGCGCGGACCGCCTCGACGTGGCCCCAGCAGGCGGCCCCGCACAGCGGCGTGCCCTCGGAGCCGTGGCCGCTCTCCGCGTCGGGGTCCGCGCCCGCCCGCAGCAGCAGCCGCACCGCCTCGGCCTCGCCGTGCACCGAGGCCGAGTACAGGGGCAGCGTCCCCTCGGCGTCCGGCAGGCGCGGGTCGACGCCGGTGCGCAGGACGGCGGCCACGACGGCGGTGTCGCCGGTCAGCGCGGCGAACACCAGGCGGCCGGTCAGCTTCTTCTGTCGTCTTCTGTTCATCGGCGCCACGGTAATGAGGCCGTGGCCATGGACCAACCGGCTTTCCGGGGATAGGAAGTGGCGAGGAAGCACCGAGGAAGCACCGACACCTCCGGAGGCACCCGTGCGCATCTCCGCGACCCTGTACCTGACCGACACCACGATCGGCCCGGCGCCGCTGGCCCGGGAGCTCGAGGGGCGTGGGTTCGACGGCCTCTACGTCCCCGAGCACACCCACATCCCCGTACCCGCCGAAACCCCCTACCCCGGCGGCGAGCTGCCGCCCGAGTGCGCCCGGATGCTCAGCCCCTTCGTCGCCCTCGCCCAGGCCGCCGCCGTCACGGAGCGCATCACCCTCGGCACGAACATCGCCCTGGTCGCCCAGCACGACCCCATCGACCTCGCCAAACAGGTCGCCACCCTCGACCACCTCTCGGGCGGCCGCGTCACCCTCGGCATCGGCTACGGCTGGAACCGCGAGGAGGCGGAGGACCACGGCGTCCCGTGGCCCCGGCGCCGGGACCTCGTCCGGGACCGGATGGCGCTCATGCGGGCCCTGTGGTCCGACCAACCCACGTTGTACGAGGGCGAGTTCGGGTCGGTGCGGCCGAGCGAGGCCTACCCGAAGCCGCTGCGCGCACCGCGCAAACGGCTCGCGAAGGGGCCGCTGTACGGGCCGCGCACCCTCATCGGCGGGGCCGCCGGGCCCGGCCTCTTCGCGCACATCGCGGAGTACGCCGACGGCTGGATGCCCATCGGCGGCAGCGGCCTGCGCGCGGCGCTGCCCGTCCTTCGCACGGCGTGGGCGGACGCGGGGCGCGAGCCGGACGACCTGTACGTGGCGCTGACGGGCGTCGTGCCGGACGCGGGCAAGCTCGCGCACTACGCCGAGCTGGGCGTCGACGAGGTCATCGTGCAGCTGCCCCCGGCCGGCGACGCGGAGGTGCGCGCCGCACTCGACGCGGCCCAGCGGCACGTGAACCCGTGAACCGGGAAACCCGTGAATCCGTGAATCCGTGAGCCCGTGAATCCCTGGCCCGGTCGCGCCCCGCCGGCCTGATCGGAAGTATCCGCACAGGTCAGGCGTTGTCGCTCGTATGCTCGGAGACATGACCAACAGCGCGCAGCCCGACGAGGCCGGACGACCCACCGCGAACGCCATGCGGCGCGCGCTCAGGCGGGCCAGGGACGGTGTCGCGCTCGATGTGACGGAGGCCGCCGTCCTGCTCCAGGCGCGCGGCGACGACCTCGACGACCTGACCGCGTCGGCGGCCCGGGTGCGTGACGCGGGCCTGGAGGCCGCGGGGCGCCCGGGCGTCATCACGTATTCCAAGAGCGTGTTCATCCCGCTCACCCGGCTCTGCCGTGACAAGTGCCACTACTGCACCTTCGCGACCGTGCCCGGCAAGCTGCGCCGCGACGGGCACGGCATGTTCATGTCCCCGGATGAGGTCCTGGACATCGCGCGGCGCGGCGCCGCGATGGGCTGCAAGGAAGCCCTGATCACCCTCGGCGACAAGCCGGAGGACCGCTGGCCCGAGGCCCGCGAGTGGCTGGAGGCCGAGGGGTACGACGACACCATCGCGTACGTACGTGCCATCTCGATCCGCATCCTGGAGGAGACGGGCCTGCTCCCGCACCTCAACCCGGGTGTGATGTCGTGGACGGACTTCCAGCGGCTCAAGCCGGTCGCGCCCAGCATGGGCATGATGCTGGAGACGACGTCGGAGCGGCTGTGGAGCGAGCCGGGCCGGCCGCACTACGGCTCGCCCGACAAGGAACCGGCCGTGCGGCTGCGGGTGCTGGAGGACGCCGGGCGCTCGTCGGTGCCGTTCACCAGCGGGCTGCTCATCGGCATCGGCGAGACGTACGAGGAGCGCGCGGAGTCACTGTTCGCGCTGCGCCGCGTGGCCCGCTCCTACCACGGCATCCAGGAACTGATCATCCAGAACTTCCGCGCCAAGCCCGACACGGCGATGCGCGGCATGCCGGACGCCGAGATCGACGACCTGGTCGCCACCATCGCCGTCGCCCGGCACATTATGGGCCCGGCGGGCAACATCCAGGCACCGCCGAACCTCATCGCGGGCGAGTACGAGCGGCTGATCGGCGCCGGCATCGACGACTGGGGCGGTGTCTCCCCGGTGACGATCGACCACGTCAACCCCGAGAAGCCCTGGCCGCAGCTGGACGAACTGGCCGAGCGTTCCCGCGCGGCGGGCTTCACGCTCGCCGAACGGCTCTGCGTCTACCCCGAGTTCGTCCAGCGCGGCGAGCCCTGGCTCGACCCCCGCCTGCTCCCGCATCTGCGCGCCCTCGCCGACCCGGAGACCGGCCTCGCCCGCCCCGACGCCACGGTCGAGGGCCACCCCTGGCAGGAGCCCGACGAGGGGTACGTCGCCTCGTCCGGCCGCACCGACCTGCACCGCACCATCGACACCACGGGCCGCACCACCGACCGGCGCGACGACTTCGACGAGGTGTACGGCGACTGGGAGGCGCTGCGCGAGCAGGCCGCGCCCGGCCTGGTGCCCTCCCGCATCGACGGCGACGTCCGCGCGGCCCTCGCCACGGCCGCCGACGACCCGACGAAGCTGACCGACGACGAGGCGCTGGCGCTGCTGCACGCCGATGGCCCCGCGCTCGACGCGCTCTGCTCGGTCGCGGACGACATCCGCAAGACGGTCAACGGCGACGACGTCACGTACATCGTCACCCGCAACATCAACTTCACCAACGTCTGCTACACCGGCTGCCGCTTCTGCGCCTTCGCCCAGCGCAGGACGGACGCGGACGCCTACACCCTCTCCCTGGACCAGGTCGCCGACCGGGCCGCGCAGGCCTGGGACGTGGGCGCCGTCGAGGTGTGCATGCAGGGCGGCATCCACCCCGACCTGCCCGGCACCGCCTACTTCGACATCGCGCGGGCGGTGAAGGAGCGCGTGCCGGGCATGCATGTGCACGCCTTCTCGCCGATGGAGGTCGTCAACGGCGCGACCAGGACCGGGCTCTCGATACGGGAGTGGCTGACCGCCGCCAAGGAGGCGGGCCTGGACTCGATCCCGGGGACGGCCGCCGAGATCCTCGACGACGAGGTGCGCTGGATCCTCACCAAGGGCAAGCTGCCGACGGCCACCTGGATCGAGGTCATCAAGACCGCGCACGAGCTGGGCATCCGTTCCTCGTCCACGATGATGTACGGCCATGTGGACCAGCCGCGCCACTGGCTCGGCCACCTGCGCACGCTGGCCGCCATCCAGCAGGAGACCGGCGGCTTCACGGAGTTCGTGACGCTGCCCTTCATCCACACGAACGCGCCCGTCTATCTCGCGGGCATCGCCCGGCCGGGGCCGACCACCCGGGACAACCGCGCGGTGACGGCGATGGCGCGGATCCTGCTGCACCCGCACATCCCCAACATCCAGACCAGTTGGGTGAAGCTCGGCCAGGAGGGTGCCGCCGAGATGCTCAGGTCCGGCGCGAACGACCTGGGCGGGACGCTGATGGAGGAGACCATCTCCCGCATGGCGGGCTCCAGTTACGGCTCCTACCGCTCCATCGAGGACCTGGTCGCCATCGCGGAGACGGCCGGGCGTCCCGCCAGGCCGCGTACGACGCTCTACGGCGAGGTGCCCGAGGAGCGGCAGCGGGCGGCGAAGGCCTCGGACGGGCAGCTGCCGGAGCTGCTGCCGCTGGTGGACTGACGTCCCTCAGCGGCAGCAGGGCGGGCGCTGACTAGCGGGTCAGCGCGCCGCCGAACTCCACGCGGTTCTCCGGGAGTCCGAGCGACTTCGGGCTGTAGGACGTGATGCCGGTGACGGTGAGGCCGCTCGCGGCACCGCGCAGGTACCAGGCGGCACCGGAGTCGGCGTAGGTGCCGTCCTCCGTGGGCGCGGTCGCCGTCAGGTCGGCCTTGCCGTCCTTGTTGGTGTCGGAGAGCAGGACCTGGGCGCCGAACTTGTCGTTCTTCTCCGAGACGCCGGGCACCCCGGTCGTGGACTGGTGGAAGGCCTGCGCGCCCGTGCCGGTCAGGCCGGTGCGGGAGCCCTTCAGGAGCACGGTGCTGCCCGCGTCCGTGACGGCGTCGATGTCCTCGCCGGGGATGCCGACGGCCACGTCCGCGTAACCGTCGCCGTTGACGTCGCCCGCGCTGATCGAGGAGCCGAACTCGTCACCCACCTCACCGACGCCGGGGACGCCCGCCGTGTCCTGGGTGATCTTCGCGGTGCGGGTCGCGGAGGGCCCGTCCGGCGTTCCGTACCTGACGAGGATCGTGCCCTTCTGGTAGGGCATGTCCTCGTAGTTGTTGCCGATGTCGCGGACGATCAGGTCGCCGTAGCCGTCCTTGTCGACGTCGGCGATCGCCCCGCTGTAGGTGGCGGCGAGCGGTGTGGACGTGGTGCTCACACCGTTCTTGCCGCCCTTCCAGAACTGGCTGCCGTACGCCCGCTCCTCGAAGCCGTGGCTGGAGACGATGTCGTCGGCGCCGTCACCCGTGACGTCGCCGACCACGAAGGCGGATTCGCCGAACTCCCGCTGGGTGGGCACCTGCTGCTTGCTCGCGGCCTTGCCGTCGCGGGTGAACGGTCCGTACGACACCGACATCCCGAAGAGGTCGTCGCCGGGGTCGGGCTCGCCCTCGATATCGCCCGTGACCAGGTCCCGCTTGCCGTCGCCGTTGAAGTCGCCGGCGGTGACGTCGCTGCCGCGCCAGGGCAGCTCGGAACTCCTCTCGCCGTGCAGGCCCAACGCCGAACCCCACAGAACGACGGCGTTGCCGTCGCCGCTGATGACGAGGTCCGTGTACTGGTCGTCGTCGAGATCGGCGGCAGCCGTCTGCGAGCCGAAGCGTCCGCCGTCCTGCGGGTCGCCGGGGACGCCCGGGGTGGCGCGGCCGAAGGTCGCGTGGGCGGTGTCGGGGCCCGAGGCCGAGCCGTAGATGACCGTGACCGTGCCGGGCGTCGTGCCTTGCCAGCCGCCGACCGAGGAGACCGCGACGTCGGCGTACCCGTCGTGGTTGAAGTCGACGAGCGGGGTGCGCGGCGGCACCGGGGCGGCCGACGCGGAGCCCGCCGTGGCGACGAGGGCGAGCGGCGTGAGGAGCGTGGTGACCGCGAGGGCGGCCGTGAGGGAGCGTCGCACTGGTTCTCCAGAGAGTTAAGGGG
>NZ_WMBF01000305.1:0-7706 GCF_019400875.1 Streptomyces anatolicus
CCCCCATTCCCTGACGTTTCCAAGAGACGGCCCCAGGCCCCGCCCGCCTCGTACTAAGGTCGGCCAGGGGCGGGAGAAGCACGGCTGACGTGGGCTGCTCGCTGTCGCAATTCGCTGTGCGCTGGGCGCTATTGGGGGGCGGGCCATGTACGAGTTGACCAAGGGCGCGAACGTGGGGCTCGCGGCCCTGAGCGAGAACACCGACTCCGTGATCGTGAGCCTGGACTGGACGAGCCCGTCGGGCGAGGGCGACGCGGACGTGTCCGTTCTGCTGCTGGACGCCAACGGCAAGGTGCGCAGCGACGCCGACTTCTACTTCTACAACAACCCGGTCGCGGCCGACGGAAGTGTGCAGCTCCTGGGCAAAACGCTGACTCGCCGGAGTGTCTGAGCCGCAACCGACGAAAGTCAACCACGATGGCGGGTGTGTCGGCCGACCAGGCGCGCCTGAGCCACTGCCCCCCCCACCACCGGGCCTCAGCCAAGCTGCTCGGTAACGTCCGTCAGGGCGAGCCGCGACGGCGGACGCGTGGTGCCGTGGCCTGGAGCACTGACTGCTTAGTCCCGGAGCAACTTGCGTTGGGCTTCTACCTTGGTCGGTCGTACCTTCAACCTGTGTTGACGGTCCGCACGCGTTCGTGCTCGCCCGCCGATGTTCGTCGGCGTTGTCACGCAGTTAGACACTCACCTGGTGCAGCTCCGGTGCGCGGGATCAGCGGACGTCAGCTCAGTTCCGATCTGGCAGTCGGCCGCAAGCGGTGAGGCAGAAAGTCGCACGCGCGAACGGAGGCCAGCACTGAAGCACTGGAGGGCATTCCATTCTCGGTCGCCGATGTAAAGAAACCGTGTGCGCCGAAGGATGCAGGAACGCCATGCTGATGACCATGCCGAACCTCGCACATCCCCTGTTTAGCGCCCCCATCGAGTTGATCGACAGCGAGATGGTCCGAGGCTTCCTGGCGCTGGAGCTGGAGGAGAGTTTCACCCTCGACTACAAACGTAATGTCGATGCAGTGTCCGACACCGTCGCAGCCATGGCTAACAGTTACGGCGGCATCGTCCTCATTGGCGTTGACGCCCACCTCAAGGACAAGAACCTGCCCGGGGAACTGGTCGGGGTCAAAGCGATCGACAAAGACCGGCTGGTCAGCAAGATGGCGACCACCTTCGACCCACCTGGCTGGACGCCGGATGTCATCCCGGTCACTGTGGACGACCGGCTCCTTCTCGTAGTGCGGATTGACCCGGACAGCGTGCCCCGACCGCTGTTTCACCAGGGAGTCGTCCGAGTTCGTCTGGACGGCCGCAACATTCCCGCTGACCGTCGCCTCGTGTACGCACTCTTCCAACAGGCCGCTGATCCGGTGCTTGCCTATACCGGTGACCCGCGCTTCCTGCCTGACCACCGCTCGGCCACACGCTTCCAGAGGGCTGCGGCGCCGCCCGACCTAGTTATCCGTGCCGCGGTTTCCCGGCCACTGCGAAGGGACGCCGCCCGTCTTCGGCTGCACGGCACAACGGTCGACGCCCTCATGCAGTCGCTAAGCGCGCCCAAGCTCACAGGCGCGTACGAGCTGCCGAAGCGGCTGCACGCGCTTGTGCAGCGGGTAGGGAGCCACCAGGACCAGCAGCCATGGACGATCGATCCCGAGCACGGGAACGGTCGTCACGTCCGGCTCGCGGCCGGCCATCGCGTTCCCGGTCCGCATCAGGCGGGCATACGTCTGGAGTGCAGCGCCACGCTGCCCAACGGCGGCAGCAGCCTGGACGTGCTCTTCGACCTGCTTCTCTGGACCGGTGGCAAGAAGGTCGCAAACGACTTGTGGGTGCAAGCGTGCTACGAGGCCGTACGCGCGCTGATCCGGCACGCCCTGCCCACCCTCACCCTGGAGCTGCTCGGCACTGCGTCGATTCCCACGCCACCCATCGAACTGCATGTTGCTTCCGGCGTGCAGGGGGATCCGTGGCTAGAGAACACGCTCAGCACCGACCTTCTCGGCGAACCGACCGGCGCGGGACGCTTCCGCGGCGGCAGCGAGCACCTGGACGAGGAACTCCTGGCTGCTGGCGAGCTGCCGAATGCGGTCATCCAAGCCCTGCGCAACATGGCGCTGGATTGGCGTTATCTCCATCCCAACTTCCCGGTCCTGCACGGCTGACCAGCAACCGGACTACGGCGCACAAATGGGAGCTGTGGATAGGAGTGGCGCAGAGGGGCCTCACTCACGATAGCGAGGGTGAGTCGAGAGCAGTCGGGTACACCCAGTAGCCGAAGAAGTGGTGGGCCGTGGTCCTGACCTGCGGCCGGGTAATCGATCAACGCTACGATCAGCGACTTAGCTGTCGGTTGTCAGCGTTGGTCGTCGTTGAGTACCCTCCGACGGCCCCAGGACGGCCCGGCGGGTGCATAGTGGGAAAAGGGCCACACAGTTGGTTCCGACCCGACATGCTTGGCCCATGACTCGCCGTAATGCCACTCAAGATTTCATGGCGCACAACCAAGCCATGATGCATACGTACTGCTACCAGTTGGCCGCGACCTGGTTCGAGCTGCACCCGGAAGCCACGGCGAGTGAGTTGGTTGCCTTCCTGAAGGATCAGGCGAACAAGGCGCAGACGGTCGCCGCTGAGGTCTATGTGGCCAAGGAGGGCATGACCATGGACGAAGCCATGGAGTTTCAGGTGCGCCACTACGACTACCAAGACTTGATGCGCCGAGAGTTGTCCGTGAACGACTGAGGTCGGCGGAACGGCTTTGGACTGGAGCTGCTTTGGGGCGCGTGATCGTGGCCCGTAAGCTTCCGGCGAGTCGGGCAGTCTGTTGACCTGCCCGTTAAAGCACGACGTTGGGGCCATGAGCTTAGAGGCTCGCCCCAAAGCGGCTGCCTAAAGCCGTGGAGCCGACTGCCCCAGCCACAGAGGGTTTCCCTTCCTCCACCCGCCCGGCGGCGCGTACACGCGCCGTGCGCGGGCTTGAGCGCGAGGTCCGCCGGCATATGGAGTCGTTCGCCGAGGAAGGGCCGAATGGCCTCGCCTTCGTCGGCGACCGGGGCGCACCCTTCCGCCGGAGCACCTTCGGCAAGTACTGGCGTAGGGCGCGCACTGTCGCCGGTTTGCCGGACAACTTCCGCTTCTACGATCGCCGCCACACAGGACACACCCTGTCGGGACCCGATCCGGTGCGACCTTGAAGGACACGATGGTCCGCGCCGGCCAGTCGTCCGAGAAGGCGGCGATGATCTACCAGCACTCCGAGGAGGAGCGGCAACAAGAGGTCGCCGGGATGCTCGACCGGAGCATTCGGAATGCTCGCCGCTCCATGGCATGGATGCCGGATGATCAAGCACCTGGCACGAATGTGGCATGCGACGACTCACCGAATCAGCACAGCAAAAAGGCCCGGGTCGATGACCTGGGCCTTGGCTATGGAGCGGGTGACGAGAATCGAACTCGCACTCTCAGCTTGGGAAGCTGATGTTCTACCACTAAACTACACCCGCGAAACGTCCCGCCGGAAGCGGTGTCGTAACGTCGCACACTCTACCTCATCACGGGCCCCGGGCGCTCTCGCCGCGGGGCCCGCGGGCTGTTCGGGGGAGGGATGCGCCGTGCGGGGCGAGGGAGTTGGGGCGTACCGTGAGGGCATCCTCGATGGGTCGCCCGGTGTGGTCGTGCCGCCTGGAGTGGCGTCCCTTTAGTGCCGTAATGTGGGGGTTCGTCGAGGGCTCGGGGATGAATGGATGACAGCGTGCCCCGCGCTCCGGCGGCAGTGAGACGGCTTTGGGGAAGGGACTCGAGGACTTGATGATGGACCGCACCGTCGTCCGATGTGCCGAAGGGCACGTCTTCAGCACCGCGTCGTTCCCGATGCAGCAGGCGGACCGGCTCGGTCCCGGCCGGCTCATCCGGTGTCCGCGCTGCGCCCGGCTCCGGCACGCCGTGCCGGTCGCCTTGCAGAAGCGGTAGGGCAAGAGAGCGGTAGGGCAAGGGCCGGAACTCCGCGAGCGGGAAGACAGCGCGCGACGTCCCCACGGTCGACGAGATTGTGGTGGGCCCGCGCGCTCTGCGTATCCTCGGTGCGTGCTTCTCTCAGACAAGGACATCCGGGCCGAGATCGACTCCGGACGGGTGCGGATCGACCCGTACGACGAATCCATGGTGCAGCCCTCGAGCATCGACGTGCGGCTGGACCGCTACTTCCGGGTGTTCGAGAATCACCGCTACCCACACATCGACCCCTCCGTCGAGCAGGCCGATCTGACGCGGCTCGTGGAGCCCGAGGGCGACGAGCCCTTCATCCTGCATCCCGGGGAGTTCGTCCTCGCCTCGACCTACGAGGTCGTCAGCCTCCCCGACGACCTCGCCAGCCGGCTGGAGGGCAAGTCCAGCCTCGGGCGGCTCGGGCTCGTCACCCACTCCACCGCCGGGTTCATCGACCCGGGGTTCAGCGGGCACGTCACCCTTGAGCTCTCGAACCTCGCGACCCTGCCGATCAAGCTCTGGCCGGGCATGAAGATCGGGCAGCTCTGTCTGTTCCGGCTGACCTCGCCCGCCGAGGAGCCCTACGGCTCGGAGCGGTACGGGTCGCGTTACCAGGGGCAGCGCGGTCCTACCGCCTCCCGGTCCTTCCTCAATTTCCATCGGACGCAGGTGTGAGCAGCGGTATGAGTGACGTACGCGAGAACCTTACGTACGAGAAGTTCGGCGGCGCCGTGCGCGAGCTGGCGCAGACCATCGCCGACGACGGGTACCAGCCCGACATCATCATCTCCATCGCCCGCGGTGGCGTCTTCGTCGCGGGCGGGCTCGCGTACGCGCTCGACTGCAAGAACATCCACCTTGTGAACGTGGAGTTCTACACGGGGGTCGGGACGACCCTGGAAATGCCCGTCATGCTTGCGCCCGTTCCCAACGCCATCGACTTCACCGACAAGAAGGTGCTCATCGCCGATGACGTCGCCGACACCGGCAAGACGCTGAAGCTCGTGCACGACTTCTGCCTCGACCACGTCGCCGAGGTGCGCTCCGCCGTCATCTACGAGAAGTCGCACTCGCTCGTGAAGTGCGAGTACGTGTGGAAGCGGACCGACGAGTGGATCAACTTCCCGTGGAGCGTCGAGCCGCCCGTCGTGAAGCGCGCGGGCCAGGTTCTCGACGCCTGACCGAGGACACGTGGGCACATGGAGAAGGGCCCCGGCTGCGGACGCTCAGTCCGCCGTCGGGGCCCTTCTCCATACGTAACGTACGTCTAGAACGTACCCAGCTTGATGATCGACAGGATCGCCAGGAGCTGGATCGAGGCCGCCCCCAGCGCCTTCGGCCACGGCAGGTCGTGGGACTTGCTCACCATCGTCGTCAGCAGCGCGCCCGCCGCGAGCCAGGTCGCCCAGCCGAGGAGCTGCACGAAGGTCTGGCCGCCGCCGAAGAACATCGCCACGATCACGCGCGGCGCGTCCGTCAGCGACATGATCAGCATGGAGAGGCCGACCGTCGGCTGCCAGGCGCCGTCGCCGCCGAGCTGGCGGGCGAGGGTGTGCGTGACCACGCCCAGGATGAACGCGCTGATGGTGATCGCGACGCCGGTCGTGAGTACGTACGGGACCGCCGCCGAGAGCGTGGCGTTGATCGCGTCGGAGCGGGCGTCGTCGAAGCCGAAGATCGCCAGCGAGCCGTAGAGGAACGTGACGATGACGGCCGGGACCCACATCGCGTAGTCCCGCATGTGGAGGAAGGTCGGGGCCGGGCGCAGCACGATGCCGCGCAGCAGCTCCTTCCAGTGCAGGCGCGGGCCGATGGGCGCGGGGGCCTGGCCGGCGCGGTACGTGTCGCCCTGGGTGTAGGGGTCCTCGCCGATCGAGAAGGCCTGGGTGTGCCCGGGGTTGTTGGCCGCGTACGGGTCATAGCCGCCGCTCCCGCCCTGGGGGCCGTGGCCGTGGCCGTGGTCGCCGGGCCCGCCGAAGTACTCCGGCTCGCCGTGACCGCCGCCACTGGCCTGCGGCCACTGCTGGCCGCCGCCCCCGTACTGGGGGCCGCCGCCACCGCCGTACTGCTGCGGGTTCGGCGGCACGGGTGGGTAGCCGTACGGCTGCTGCCCCTGGGGGGCCTGCTGTCCGTACGGCTGCTGCCGCGGTTGTTGTTGCGGTCGCGCTTGCGGGGCGCGGTTGTCCCGGCCGCGTCCGATCCTGAATCCAGCCACGAATCGAACGTACCTGGTCTTACGGAGTGGGGTCGTCCCCCCTCGGGAGGAGAGCGGCTTTGCGGCCGACCTGTGACAACCCCTAGGGGAACCCCTGAGCCCACCCCTTAAGCGTCTCGGCTGCCCCGACCGTCGCAGTAGCCCCAGCCGCCTCAGCGGCCCAGGACCGCTCCATACGCGTACGGGTGCGAAGACGCGGGCAGCCCCAGGGAGTTGGGCGTGACGACCGTGCCGCCCGCGGTGACGGAGGGGAGGTTCCAGACGCCGCCCGCCGATGCGTCCTCGCCGGGGGCCGCGGCGGACAGGTCCGGGCGTCCGTCGCCGTTGTGGTCGGCGGTGGCGAGCGCCGCGCCGAAGGTGTCGCCCCGCTCGGCGGTGCCGCGGATGCCGGGGGAGTTCTGCTGGTACGAGACCGCCCTCGCCGCCCCCGAGGCGTCGAGGATGCCGTTCGTACCGCCCTTGAGGACCGTGAGGGCACCCGCGCGCGCCGCGCTGCCGATCGCCTCGCCGGGGGCGCCCGCGATCAGGTCGTCCTTGCCGTCGGCGTCGATGTCGGCGACCGCGAGGGCGTTGCCGAAGTCGTCACCCGTCTCGGCGACGCCGGGGACGCCCGGCGTGTCCTGGTTGAGGGTCTGGCCCTGCCAGATCGGCTCGTCGCCGCCCCCGTAGTGGATGTGGATGCCGCCGCCCTTGGCACGCTCCTCGGGGCCGCACGGGTCGTCGATGTTCTCGTCGGCGATCTCGCGGCAGTTGCCGAGTGCCAGGTCGTCGAGGCCGTCGCCGTTGAAGTCGCCCACGGCCAGCGCGTTGGCGGCGCTGTTGTCGCTGCTCCAGGTCAGGCCGAAGCGGCCCTGGTCCTTGCTGTACCGGTAGAGCTGGACGTGGGACTGGGTGTGGGGCTGGTTCTGCGTGTAGTAGGCCACGGCCACTTCGGGGCGGCCGTCGGAGTTGAAGTCGCCGGTCGTCAGGACGGGGGCGCGGCCGCCCATGGGGTAGGCCATCACGGGCTCGGTCCGGGCCGCGTACGGGTTGAAGTTGGCGACGACCTTGTCCTTGGCGCCGATCGCCAGGTCGACGTCCGTGTCGCCGGTGAAGTCGGCGGCGGCCAGGGACATGCCGTACGCGTCGGACGCCTTCTCGCCGCGGGCGGCCGTGTTGGCCTGGGCGAAGCCGTCGCCGGTGCCGTACAGGACGGTGACCGAGCCCGCGTCGGCCTTGGCGGCTATGTCCTCGCCCGGGGCGCCGATGACGAGGTCGGCGTACTTGTCGTCGTCCACGTACGCGGTGGTGACCGCCGCGCCGAAGCGGTCGCCCGCCTCGGGGGTGCCGGGGACCTCGACGGTGGCCTGAGTGATGCGGCGCACGCCATTGCCGCCCGGGCCGTTCCCGCCGCCGAAGACGACGCTCACGTAACCGGCTCTCGCCTTGCCGTCGACGGTGCCGGAGGGCACGCCGACGGCGAGGTCCGCGTAGCCGTCGCCGTTGAAGTCGGCGCCGCGCCCGGCGGGGG
>NZ_WMBF01000306.1:0-7663 GCF_019400875.1 Streptomyces anatolicus
CTCCCGGGGCCTACGCTGGAGGCATGAGTACGTTGCGCGGGCGGGGATCGGTCCAGGGGCTGCCGGAGTGGGGCCGCTGTGCGGTCATGGGCGTCGTGAACGTCACGCCCGACTCCTTCTCCGACGGCGGCCGCTGGTTCGACACCACGGCCGCCGTCAAGCACGGCGTCGACCTCGTCACCCAGGGCGCCGACCTCGTCGACGTCGGCGGCGAGTCGACCCGCCCCGGCGCGACCCGCGTGGACGAGGACGAGGAGCTGAAGCGCGTCGTCCCCGTGGTGCGGGGCCTGACCGCCGAAGGCGTCACCGTCTCCGTCGACACCATGCGCGCCAGCGTCGCCGAACAGGCGCTCGCCGCGGGCGCCGTCCTCGTCAACGACGTCAGCGGCGGCCTCGCCGACCCGCGCATGGTCCCCGCGGTCGCCGCCGCCGGTGCCCCCTTCGTGGTCATGCACTGGCGGGGCTTCCTCACCGACATGCACGCCAAGCCCGTCTACGAGGACGTGGTCTCCGAGGTCGTCGGCGAGCTGCACGCGCGCGTGCAGGCCGCCATCGAGGGCGGCATCGCCCCCGAGCGCATCGTCGTCGACCCGGGCCTCGGCTTCTCCAAGGAGGCCGAGCACGACCTGGCGCTCCTCGCCCGCATCGACCGGCTGCGCGATCTCGGCCACCCCCTCCTGGTCGCCGCTTCCCGCAAGCGGTTCCTCGGCCGGGTCCTCGCGGGCCCCGAGGGCGCCCCACCGCCCGCCCGCGAGCGCGACGCCGCCACCGCCGCGGTCTCCGCCATCGCCGCCCACCAGGGCGCCTGGGCGGTCCGCGTGCACGAGGTGCGGGCCACGGCGGACGCGGTGCGCGTCGCCCAGGCCGTGACGGACGCAGCCGGCGGCCACCTGTGACCGGGGCTGCCCGTACCGACATCGAGCAGGTCGAGCTGGCCAACACCGCCTTCTACGAAGCACTGGAGCGCGGCGACTTCGACAAGGTCTCCGACCTGTGGCTGGACTCCGCGGCCGACACCGTCACCGACGACCCGGACACCGACGACGACCGCACGGACGAGAACGACGAGCGCGCCGGGAACAGCGGCGACGGGGACGCCGTCTCCTGCGTCCACCCCGGCTGGCCCGTCCTCACCGGCCGCGGCGAGGTCCTGAGGTCGTACGCGCTGATCATGGCGAACACGGAGTACATCCAGTTCTTCCTGACCGACCTGAAGGTCGGCGTGGCCGGGGACACCGCCCTGGTCACCTGCACCGAGAACATCCTCAGCGGCGGCCCGCCCCCCGAGGGCGGCGGCGAGCTCGGCCCGCTCGTGGGGCAGCTCGTCGTCGCCACGAACGTGTTCCGCCGCACGCCCGACGGCTGGAAGCTGTGGTCGCACCACGCCTCGCCCGTCCTGGCCGAAACCGACGACGAAGAGGGTGACGAGAACCCCTCCTGAGTGGGTAGGGGCCAAGGACAGCGGGGGCGGCGGGGCCGGCGGACCGCGTCGGAAGGCCCCGCGGGCGAGCACTGTCAGTGCTCGCAGGTAGATTCGATCGAGGCCGGTGTGCCGACCGCACTCGGCGCAGGCCTGCCGATACCGACGATTGCAGGAGTGATTCGCGTGGATCGTGTCGCGCTGCGCGGCCTCAAGGCCCGCGGGCACCACGGTGTCTATCCGCGGGAGCGCGAAGAGGGCCAGACCTTCATCGTGGACCTCGTTCTCGGCCTGGACACGCGAGCGGCCGCGGCCGACGACGACCTGGCGAAGACCGTGCACTACGGCATCGTGGCCGAGGAGGTCGTGGCCGCCGTCGAGGGCGAGCCCGTCGACCTCATCGAGACCCTCGCCGAGCGCATCGCCCAGACGTGTCTGAAGCACGAGGGGGTCCAGGAGGTCGAGGTGTGCGTCCACAAGCCGGACGCCCCGATCACCGTGCCCTTCGACGATGTGACCGTCACCATCACCCGGAGCCGAGTATGACTGCGCCTTTCAAAGCGGGTCAGAGCGACCCGACCGTCCAGCCGGTGCCCACCTCCGTGGTCGAGCAGGTGGACGCGGCGGACAGCACCCTGTCCAACCCCAAGCGTGCCGTGATCTCCCTCGGCAGCAACCTCGGCAACCGCCTGGAGACCCTTCAGGGTGCCGTCGATGCCCTGGAGGACACCCCCGGCCTGCGGGTCAAGGCGGTCTCGCCGGTGTACGAGACCGAGCCGTGGGGCGTGGACCCCGGCACCCAGCCCTCGTACTTCAACGCCGTGGTCGTGGTGAAGACGACCCTGCCGCCCGCCTCGCTCCTGGAGCGCGCGCAGGCCGTCGAGGAGGCCTTCCACCGCGTCCGCGACGAGCGCTGGGGCCCGCGCACGATCGATGTGGACATCGTGGCCTACGCCGACGTGGTCTCCGACGACCCGGCCCTCACCCTGCCCCACCCGCGCGCGCACGAGCGCGCCTTCGTCCTCGCCCCCTGGCTCGACGTCGACCCCGAGGCCCAGCTCGTCGGCCGCGGCCCGGTCGCCGAGCTGCTTGCCGCCGTCACCCGCGACGGCGTCGCGCCCCGCCCCGACCTGGAACTCCGGCTGCCGGAATAGTCGTTAGGGTCTACGAGATCCGCAGCGAGATCCGCCGCGAGATCCGTACGACGATGAAGGCAACGAAGGGTCACCCGTGAAGCAACTGCGCATCAGGACACTGGCCGGCCTCTTCGCCGTGGCCGGAGTGCTGTCCTGGTCGGGCGCCCGGCTGTGGGACTCCCTCGGCACCCTGCCCCGGGTCCCGCTGGCCGCGCCCATCGTGCTCGCGGTGATCGCCGTCGTACTCCTGTCGACGGCGCTCTCGCTGCGCTCGCGGCTGCGCGCACAGCGGGAGCGCCGCCCGGGCGCGAAGGGCGTGGAGCCGCTGATGGCCGCACGCGCGGTCGTCTTCGGCCAGGCCAGCGCCCTGGTCGCGGCGCTCGTCGCGGGGATGTACGGCGGCGCGGGCGCGTTCCTGCTCGAATCCCTCGAGGTCCCGGCCCGCCGCGACCAGGCGATCTATGCCGGGCTCTCGGTCCTGATGGGCATCGCGGTGATAGCGGCGGCCCTCTTCCTCGAGCGGGTCTGCAAGCTCCCCGAGGACGACGACGAGAACGGCCAGGCGGCCCCGGCGACCTGACAGCGGGCTCGGCCGGCGCCCGGCCGGCTCAGTCGGCTCAGGGGGCCATGATCAGGCTCATCGCCTCATTGCGCGTCGCGGGGTCCCTCAGCTGACCGCGGACGGCGGAGGTGATGGTCTTGGCGCCGGGCTTGCGCACCCCGCGCATCGTCATGCACATGTGCTCGCACTGAATGACCACGATCACCCCGCGCGGTTCCAGTATCTCCATCAGGGAGTCCGCGATCTGCGTGGTCAGCCGCTCCTGCACCTGCGGCCGGCGCGCGTACACATCGACGAGGCGGGCCAGCTTCGACAGTCCCGTGATCTTGCCGTCCACCGACGGGATGTACCCGACGTGGGCGACGCCGACGAACGGGACCAGGTGGTGTTCACAGGAACTCATGACCTCGATGTCCTTCACCAGGACCATCTCGTCGTGCCCCAGGTCGAACGTCGTCGTCAGGACGTCCTCCGCCTTCTGCCGCAGCCCGGAGAATATTTCCCGGTACGCCCGGGCGACACGGGCCGGGGTCTCAAGGAGGCCCTCGCGGTCGGGGTCCTCCCCGACGGCGATCAGAAGCTCACGCACGGCGTTCTCGGCCCGCTTCTCGTCGAACTCGCCGATCGAGTGCTCGCCGTCCAGCGTCACCGGGTCGGTCATGTTGTGCCTCGTTCCTGTGCGTTTCACGCGGGCATACGAAAGTGCCGCGCCCCCCAGGCTAAAACCTGGGGGGCGCGACATTCATTCCGGGCCTGCTGAGGCGCGCGGGATCAGCTCTCGGGGCGGTCCTCCGGGGCCACCTCAAGGTGCTTCTCCGTGCTGCCCGAGGTCACCGCGGGGGTGGTGCCGTTCGCACCGTTCGTCAGTGACAGCTCCTTGGGGGAGAGCACCGGCGGGCGGGTCGAGGGCGTACGCCGCGAGGAGCCGGTCCACGCCGGGCGGGCCGGACGCTTCACGATCCCGGCGAAGATCTCCGCGATCTGCTCCTTGTTGAGCGTCTCCTTCTCGAGGAGCTGGAGAACCAGGTTGTCGAGGATGTCGCGGTTCTCGACGAGGATCTCCCACGCTTCGTTGTGCGCGGTCTCGATGAGCTTCTTGACCTCTTCGTCGACCAGCGCGGCGACCTCTTCGGAGTAGTCCCGCTGGTGCGCCATCTCGCGCCCGAGGAACGGCTCGGTGTTGTCCCCGCCGAACTTGATCGCGCCCAGACGCTCGGTCATGCCGTACTGCGTGACCATCGCGCGTGCGGTGGCCGTGGCCTTCTCGATGTCGTTCGCCGCGCCCGTCGTCGGGTCGTGGAAGACAAGCTCCTCGGCCGCGCGCCCGCCCAGCATGTACGCGAGCTGGTCGAGCATTTCGTTGCGCGTGGTGGAGTACTTGTCCTCTTCGGGCAGGACCATGGTGTAACCCAGGGCCCGGCCGCGGGACAGGATCGTGATCTTGTGGACCGGGTCCGAGTTCGGCGAGGCCGCCGCGACCAGGGCGTGTCCGCCCTCGTGGTACGCGGTGATCTTCTTTTCCTTGTCGGACATGATCCGGGTCCGCTTCTGCGGGCCCGCCACGACGCGGTCGATCGCCTCGTCCAGGGCGTGGTTGTCGATCAGCTTCCGGTCGCCGCGCGCCGTCAGGAGCGCCGCTTCGTTCAGCACGTTCGACAGGTCGGCGCCGGTGAAGCCAGGCGTGCGACGGGCGACCGCGCCGAGGTCCACGTCCGGGGCGACCGGCTTGCCCTTCTGGTGGACCTTGAGGATCTCCAGACGGCCCTGCATGTCCGGACGGTCGACGGCGATCTGCCGGTCGAAGCGGCCGGGACGCAGGAGCGCGGGGTCGAGGATGTCGGGGCGGTTCGTGGCGGCGATCAGGATGACGCCGCCCTTCACGTCGAAGCCGTCCATCTCGACGAGCAGCTGGTTCAGCGTCTGCTCGCGCTCGTCGTGGCCACCGCCGAGGCCCGCGCCGCGGTGCCGGCCGACGGCGTCGATCTCGTCGACGAAGACGATCGCCGGGGCGTTCGCCTTGGCCTGCTCGAAGAGGTCGCGCACACGGGAGGCACCGACACCGACGAACATCTCGACGAAGTCGGAACCGGAGATCGAGTAGAACGGAACCCCGGCCTCACCGGCGACGGCGCGCGCGAGGAGCGTCTTGCCGGTGCCGGGCGGGCCGTAGAGGAGAACGCCCTTGGGGATCTTGGCGCCGACGGCCTGGAACTTCGCCGGCTCCTGGAGGAACTCCTTGATCTCGTGGAGCTCCTCGACGGCTTCGTCCGAACCCGCCACATCGGAGAAGGTCGTCTTCGGGGTGTCCTTGGTGATGAGCTTGGCCTTGGACTTCCCGAAGTTCATGACCCGGGAGCCGCCGCCCTGCATCTGATTCATCAGGAACAGGAAGACGACCACGATGAGGACGAAGGGGAGGAGGGAGAGCAGGATGCCGACGAAGGGGTTCTGCTTCGACGGGGAGACGGTGTAACCGTCCTTGATCTGCTTGTCCTCGTACTTGGCCTGCAGAGACTTGGCGAGGTCGACGCCCTGGTCGCCGATGTAGCTCGCCTGGATCTTGCTGCTGCCCTTGACCTTCTCGTCACCCTTGAGCTCGACCTTGATGATCTGCTCGTCACCGGTGGTGAGTTTGGCCGACTCGACCTTGTTGTCGTTGATCGCCTGAACGACCTGACCGGTGTCAACCGTCTTGTAGCCACCGGACGAGCCGACGACCTGCATCAACACGACCACGGCAAGGACGGCCAGCACGATCCACATGACTGGCCCACGGAAGTATCGCTTCACGTCCATCCATACGGAGCGAAGACGCCCCGTCCCTCCTGCCATAGTGAGTTTGATAAAGACTGTTCTTCGGACGGTACCCCAGCATTGTGACCCGAAGCCGCACGGGACGGCTGGCAAACCCGCCTTCGCATGGTCCAACGGCGGGAAACGGGTGAGGGTTCCCCGCCGCCGTACCCAGTCCTACGGGCGTCAGGTCCCGTGGGCGTCAGCCGCCGTAGACGTGCGGGGCCAGTGTGCCGACGAAGGGGAGATTGCGGTACTTCTCCGCGAAGTCCAGGCCATAGCCCACGACGAACTCGTTCGGGATGTCGAAGCCGATCCACTTCACGTCGATCGCGACCTTCGCCGCCTCCGGCTTGCGCAGCAGCGTGCACACCTCCAGGGAGGCGGGCTCGCGCGAGCCGAGGTTGGAGAGCAGCCAGGACAGCGTCAGACCGGAGTCGATGATGTCCTCGACGATCAGGACGTGCTTGCCCTTGATGTCCGTGTCCAGGTCCTTGAGGATCCGGACCACGCCGGAGGACTGGGTGCCCGCGCCGTACGACGACACGGCCATCCAGTCCATCGTGACGGGGGTGGCCAGCGCGCGCGCCAGGTCCGCCATGACCATCACGGCGCCCTTGAGGACACCGACGATCAGCAAGTCCTTGCCCGCGTACTCCGCGTCGATCTTCGCGGCCAGCTCGGCCAGCTTCGCGTCGATCTCTTCCTTGGTGATGAGCACCGACTTGAGGTCGGTGCCCATGTCTTTCGCGTCCACCCGCATCACTTTCGGTCGTCCCACCGGCCGACCGGCCCGCGATGAGCACGGGCCGCACGTCAGCCTTGCCGGATCACCAGTCTGCCACCCTGGCGCTGGGCCACGACTTTGCCCGGGAGATTGATGGCTCCCTGGCCGCGCCAGCCGGTGATCAGGCGGTCCACCTCTTCGATGTGCCGGGCGAAGAGCGAACCGGGGGGTGCTCCGGCCTCGATGGCGGCCCTGCGCACGATGCGGCGGCGCACGGCGGGCGGCAGGGCGTAGAGCTTGGCGCACTCCAGGAGGCCCGCGGCGTCGCGCACGGTCGCCTCGGCCTGGGCGGCCCAGGTGTCGAGCGCGTCCGCGTCGTCGCGGGAGAGCTGGGCCGTGCGGGCGAGCGCCTCGACGACGCCCTTGCCGAGCGCCTTCTCCAGGGCGGGCAGGCCCTCGTGACGCAGCCGGGAGCGGGTGTACGCCGGGTCTGCGTTGTGCGGGTCGTCCCAGACGGGCAGCGACTGGACCATGCACGCCTTGCGGGCGGTCTGGCGGTCGATGTGCAGGAAGGGGCGGCGGTAACGGCCCGCGACCCCCGAGGTCGCGGCCATTCCGGACAGGGAGCGGATGCCGGAGCCGCGGGCGAGGCCGAGCAGGACGGTCTCCGCCTGGTCGTCGCGGGTGTGGCCGAGCAGGACGGCGGCCGCCGCGTGCCGTACGGCGGCGGCGTCCAGGGCGGCGTAGCGGGCGTCGCGGGCGGCTGCTTCCGGGCCTCCCTCGCGGCCCACGCGCACGGTGACGGACTCCACCGGGTCGAGGCCGAGCGCGGTGAGGCGTACCAGGACCTCGGCGGCGCGCAGATCGGAGCCGGGCTGCAGGCCGTGGTCGACGGTGACGCCGCCGGCGCGGATGCCGAGCTTGGGGGCCTCGAAGGCGAGGGCGGAGGCGAGCGCCATGGAGTCGGCGCCGCCGGAGCAGGCGACGAGCACGAGCGGCTGGGGGGCGTGCTCGTGTGCGGGGGG
>NZ_WMBF01000307.1:0-7654 GCF_019400875.1 Streptomyces anatolicus
GGGGTCCGCGGAGGCGGTGACGTAATCGTCTGGGGTGCGGGCGGCGGTCCGTGAGACCCTTGGTGTGTCTTGACCATCTGAAGGAAAGCTCACCAGTGACCGCCACGGACCGCTCCATCGAGCTCATCAACGTCGCCGCCCAGGCGGCTGCCGACAAGCTCGCGCACGACATCATCGCGTACGACGTCAGCGACGTGCTGTCGATCACCGACGCCTTCCTGCTCGCCTCCGCGCCCAACGACCGCCAGGTCAAGTCGATCGTCGACGAGATCGAGGAGCAGCTGAACAAGCAGCTCGGCGCCAAGCCGGTCCGCCGTGAGGGCGACCGCGACGCGCGTTGGATCCTCCTCGACTACGTCGACATCGTGGTGCACGTCCAGCACAGCGAGGAGCGCGTCTTCTACGCCCTCGAGCGCCTGTGGAAGGACTGCCCCGAGATCGCGCTGCCCGAGGACGCCAAGGCGACCCGCGGCAAGGGCGCCGAGCACGCCGAGCAGCGGGCGGCGGAGGAGGCTGACCTGGACGGTGAGCTTCGGTGAACAACCGCGGCTGCCGGATCATCCTGTGGCGGCACGGCCAGACGGCCTGGAATCTGGAGCGCCGCTTCCAGGGCTCCACGGACATCGAGCTGACCGAGACGGGCGTCGCCCAGGCCAGGCGCGCCGCCCGGCTGCTCGCCTCCCTGAAGCCGGACGCGATCGTCGCCTCCGACCTCAAGCGGGCGGCGGCCACGGCGGGCGAGCTGGCCGCCATCACCGGCCTCCCCGTCACGTACGAGGAGGGTCTCCAGGAGACGTACGCCGGTAAGTGGCAGGGCCTGACGCATGAGGAGATCATCGCGCGCTTCGGCGACCAGTACGCCGCGTGGAAGCGCGGTGAGCCGGTGCGCCGCGGCGGCGGCGAGCTGGAGACCGAGGTCGCCGACCGGGCCGCGCCCCTCGTCCTGCGCCACGCCGAGAAGCTGCCGGACAACGGCACGCTGGTGGTGGTCAGCCACGGCGGAACCATCCGCACCACGATCGGTCGCCTCCTCGGTCTCGACTCCCATCACTGGGAGGGGCTCGGCGGTCTCTCCAACTGCTGCTGGTCGGTCCTCGGCCAGGGCGCGCGCGGCTGGCGCCTGCTCGAGCACAACGCCGGCACGCTGCCGGAGCCGGTGCTCGGCGACGACGACTGAGCGTCCCGGCGGCGTCCCGGGGCCGCCTTGGGATCACCTCTCCGGGCGGCCGGACCCGGATTTCACATTCCGGCTGGTCGCAAGCTAAAGTTCTTCTTGTTCGCCCGCCGAGCCGGAAGAACATTCGGGGCTATAGCTCAGTTGGTAGAGCGCCTGCATGGCATGCAGGAGGTCAGGAGTTCAATTCTCCTTAGCTCCACAGTCCGGAAATCCCGTCCCCATCAGGGGGCGGGATTTTCCGTTACCCCCCGCCCTGACGGGCCTTCCTGGCCGCTGCTCCGCAGCCGTCGCTCCCGCAGCGCGGCCGTGTGCCGTCTGCTCTCGTCGTCGTCCGGGGTGTAGACGACGATCCGGGACTCGGGCATGCCGTTGATGCTCAGGGAGACCGACGTCATGCGCAGCTCGCCGATCGCCTTGTGCCGGAACGTCTTCACCCGGGGCCCGGGCGGCAGCACGTCACCGCTGTCCCAGAGCTTCGCGAAGTGCGGGCTCGCGGCGGACAGGGCGTGTATGAAGCCCTCCCACTCGGGCTCGCCCACATGCCGGCCGTACGCACTGCGCAAGGTCGCCACCATCACCGGCAGCTCCGAGTCGCGGAAGACCAGCGGGCAGTCCCGCGCGGGCACGGTGAACAGCGACCACAGCACGTTCGCGACGCCGCTCGTGGGGATCTGCTCGATGAGGAACAGGTCGCGGTAGGCGGGGTTGGTGGCGAGGATGTCGTAGCGCGTGTTGTAGACCACCGCGGGGCGCGGGTCCATGGCGTCGATGATGCCCTGGATCTCCGGGCCCACCGCCCCCGCCGCGGCCTCGCGGCCCGGGGCGTACGGCACCTCGGCCAGGTGGTACAGATGCTCGCGCTCGGGCTGGTCGAGCCGCAGGGTGCGGGCCACGGCGTCCAGGACCTGGGGCGAGGCGTTGATCGGGCGGCCCTGTTCGAGCCAGGTGTACCAGGTGACGCCGACTCCGGAGAGCTGGGCGACCTCCTCGCGGCGCAGCCCCGGTGTGCGGCGGCGCAGTCCCGGGGCCATGCCCACGTCGGCCGGCGTCACCCGGGCCCTGCGGCCCCGCAGAAAGGCGGCAAGCTCGGGCCGCCGCCGCTGGGCGGTCGCGGGCTGCCCCGGCTGCTCCTGTGTCCGTCCTCGGATCCCCGTCATCGTCGTCACGTCCCCCATCGTCCGCACCCGCCCCAGCCGCTGCCAGGTGCTGTCAGTACCAGCATCAGCGGGCTCTCGTTACCCGTACCCGGCCGTCGGCACGCTCGATGGCATGACGACGACCACCTCACCCGCCCCCGCGGGTCCAACTCCCGCATTCAGTAAAGCCCCCGGCACTGACAATCGCCGCGGACGGCTCCTCGCGGTCGTGCTCGCCGCCCAGTTCATGGCGCTGCTCGACGTCTTCATCGTCAATGTCGCGGCGCCCACCATCCGCGCCGAACTGCACGCGTCGGGCGCCGGATTGCAGCTGGTCATCGCCGGCTACACCATCACGTACGCCGTCCTCCTGATCACCGGCGCGCGCCTCGGCGACCGCCTCGGACACCGCCGGGTCTACCTCGCCGGGCTCACGGTCTTCACGGTGGCCTCGCTCGCGTGCGGCCTCGCCCAGGGGACCGGGGAGCTGATCGCCTTCCGGCTGCTTCAGGGCGCGGGCTCCGCCGTGCTCATCCCGCAGGTGCTCAGCCTGATCCAGCGGAACTTCGCGGGCGAGGCGCGGGTGAGGGCGCTCGGCGCGTACTCGGCGGTCCTCGCGACCGGCGCCGCCGCCGGGCAGGTGCTCGGCGGGGTCCTGGTCAGCGCCGACCTGTTCGGCACCGGCTGGCGGCCGGTGTTCCTGGTGAACGTGCCGGTCGGCGTCGTCCTGCTCCTCCTCGCGGTGCGCGTGCTGCCGCGCGACGACGACGCCGAGCGCGCGGCGGGGCGGGCGCGCGGCCTCGATCTGCCGGGGCTCGTGCTGCTCGCGGGCGCGGTGTCGCTGTTCACCGTGCCGCTGGTGCTCGGGGAGCAGGAGGACTGGCCGCTGTGGTCCTGGCTCTCGCTGGCCGCCGCCGCGCTGCTCTTCGCCCTGTTCTGCGCGTACGAGACCCGGCTCGCCCGGCGCGGCGGGGCGCCGCTGATCGCGCCCCGGGTGCTGCGGACGCCGGGCATGGGCCTCGCGGTCGTGCGGGTCACCGCCGTGATGGCCGTCAACGCGGGCTTCCTCTTCGCCCTCACCCTGCACGTCCAGGGCGGCCTCGGCCACAGCGCGGTGCGCGCCGGTCTCACCTTCGCGCCGACCGCCGCGGTCTTCGGCATCGTCGGCCTCACCTGGCGCCGCTGGCCGCAGGCGGTGCAACGGGCGCTGATCCCCGGCGGTTTCGCGCTGACCGCCGTGTCGACGGCCGCCGTGGGGCTCCTGCTGCGCGACGGCGGCGACGGCGGGCTCTGGCTGTACGCGGCCTTCGTCGGCGTGGGCGCCGGGCTCTCGCTCGGCTTCGGGCCGACGCTCACGCGGGCCCTCGCCACGGTGCGCGCCGAGGACGCGGCGGACGCCAGCGGCCTCCTCGCGACGGTCACCCAGCTCGGCCAGCTGACCGGAGTCGCCTGCTTCGGAGCGCTCTTCTTGAACAGGCTTGAGTCACAAGGGGGCTCCGGGGCGTATTCATCCGGGGACGCGCTCCTCGTGTGCTGCTACGCGCTCTCCGCGGTGGCCGCGCTCGGCGCCGTGTCCGGACTGGTACGAATGCGTCGCTGACCGGGCCGCTCAGAGCGTGGCAGAATCGGACGGCCGGAAGGGGACGCAGCCCGACGGGAGGGAGAGCGCGATGCCTGCGAGCATCTTCGAAGAGGTCGACCGCCTCTTCGACGAGGCGGCGACACGAGAACGCGCCGCGCTCCGCGCCCTCCTCAACTGCCCTTCCTGTGGCTCTGCCCACGTCGCCCAGGTACTCGGTGACAACGGCGGGGTCAGTTACGTCTGCACCGCCTGCGGCCACAGCTGGAGCTGATCGATGGGTGCACACAGGCGGAAATGCGACTGGTGCGGCAGTGGCACACCAATCGTCCGCGACATGGAGCCGGTGAACAACGAATACCAGTACTGGTGTGAGGAGTGCGCCAGGGCGCTGATCATAAAAGGCGACCCCATCGAGACCTACCGGGAACTCGAAGGGGAGCCGATCTACGGCAGGCTGCTCGACGAGCACTGCACCCTCAAGCGGTTCTACTCGTTCGCCACCGCGTGACACCGGCCAGCAGAAACCCCGAAGCGGTCACTACGTAGAGGGCGGACAGCGTCATCTGGCCATAATTCTGGCCGAGTTCGAGCCGCCCCTCCCCGTGGGGCACCCACCACAGGGCGTACGAGCAGAAGACCAGGGCGGCGGCCCCGGTCGCCGCCCACCGGACCCGGCCGCCCCGGCGCACCGCCTCGGCACCCAGGAGCAGCACCATCGGCACGCACCACACCCAGTGGTGCGACCACGACACCGGGCTCACCAGGAGCGCCGTCGCCGCGCAGCAGAGCGCGGCCCGGGCCCGCTCCCCGCGCAGCGCGACGCCCACCGCGACCGCGAGGCCGAGCGCGCAGACCACCGCCGCGGCCACCGCCCACCACACGCCGGGCTCCGGGGTGTGCAGGAGCCGGGCGAGGACGCCGCGCAGCGACTGGTTCGCGGTGTCCTCCGCGAGCCCGACCCGGCCCGCCTCGAAGACCATCCGGGACCAGAACCGCCACGAGTCGTAGGGCAGCACGGCGGCCGCGAGGAGCGTCGCCCCCGCGAACGAGCCGGCCGCCACGCACGCGTGCCGCACCGCGGGCCGCCACACACCGCGCCGCAGTGCCTCGGCGGCCCCGGTCAGCAGCAGGAACACCACGAAGAGCGCGGGCGTGAGCTTGATCGCCGCGGCGACACCGATGCCGAGCCCCGCCCAGCGGTGGCCGGGGCGCCGGGACAGGTCCCACAGGACGAGGACGGCGAGCAGCAGATTGACCTGGCCGTAGCGCAGCGTCGTCCACACCGGCTCGCACCAGACGGCGAGCGCGGACACCCACAGGGCACTCTCCACGCGCGCGTGCCGCGCTTCGCCGACGAAGCGCAGGGAGAGCGAGACGAGGACGACGAGCAGGAGCAGGTTCCCGACGGTCGCGAGGGCGCGCATGTCCGGGGTGTCCAGGAGCGTCAGCGGGGTGAACAGGAGCGCGGCGAACGGCGGGTAGGTCGTCGGCAGATGGGCATCGGTGGTGCGCAGGGCGTAGAGGTCGCCGCCCGCCCGCACGGTCTCGCCCTCGGCCCGGTAGACCATCAGGTCGATCATCGAGACGTCGGCGGCGCGCTGGGCGAGCCAGAAGGCCGTGAACGAGAGCAGGCAGGCCCCGGCGGCCAGGGGCACACGACGGCGGCGGGCGGCGGCGAACGCGAGCACGGTCACGGAGGCTGACAGTACCGGCCTTATCGGGTGGTATCGGTCCAGACCGGAAACGATTTGGTGGAGCACGGGGATGACCGTGTAATGTTGGCGGAGCCGCCGGGGAAACCGGGCGGACACAGCAAGGGGCTATAGCTCAGTTGGTAGAGCGCCTGCATGGCATGCAGGAGGTCAGGAGTTCAATTCTCCTTAGCTCCACAGCAGATGAGAGCGGGCCACCCGGATCGGGTGGCCCGCTCTCATCGTTCTGCCCTCACTGCCTTGCGTCGCCCACCTCTCACTGCCTTCCGCTGCCGAGTGCCCTGCGGCCCCGGCCGGGCGGAAGCGCGGGCAGCGCGGGGCGGGCCGGGGACGCCGCCTGCGGGTCCTCCTCGATGCGCAGGGCGAGCGCCGGGCAGCGGCGCACGGCGCGGGAGGCGCGCGCTTCGGAGTAGCGCGGTACGGACGCCTCCGCTACGGCGGGGAAGCCGTCCGGGCCCAGCTGGATCAGCTCCGGGACGATATCCGCGCACAGGCCGTGCCCCCGGCAGAGCGTCCAGTCGACGGCCAGCTTGCGGCCGGTGGGTGCCTGCGCCGGGGGAGCCTCCGCCTGGAGGGGCAGCACGCCCGCGACGGGGCGGCCACAGCCGTCGCCGAGGACATGCGCCGCGAGATCGTCCGTGAACGCCGCGATCGAGGACTCCAGGAAGGCCGCCGAGCCGTCCGGATGCTTGCAGGCGCCGCGCCGCTTCACGGCACGGGTCACCTCGCGCAGCGCTTCCAGGGCGGTCGGTCCGCCCCCGTCCAGGACGTCCGCGAGGCCTCGGGCCGCCGCGGGGAGACCGAGGTAGCAGGGGCCGCACTGCCCGGCGCTCTCCCCGGCGAGCCAGCGCGCGACGCGCAGCGACTCCCCGAGGGGACAGGTGTCCTCGCCGATCGGCAGGATCGCGCCCGCGCCGAGCGCGCCCCCGCAGGCCTCCAGGGCGGCGCGGGAGACGACCGCGTCGTGCGCCGTGACGCTGTCGAGCCACTTGCCGTGGTAGCCGCCCGTCAGCACGCCCTGGGGGAGCGGCGGGGCGCCGGCGAGCTGAAGGACGTACCGCAGGGGCACTCCCGTGGGGACCTCGACGACCATCGGGTGGGCGACCGCTCCGGAGAGGGTCAGCAGGACCGTGCCGGGCTCGTCGCGCAGGCCGGTGCGGCAGTAGCGGTCGGCTCCGGTCCGCGCGGCGACGGCGAGCTGGGCGAAGGTCTCCGCGTTCGACAGCAGTGTGGGCGCGCCGCCCACTCCGGAGTCGGACGTGCGTACCTTGCGCCCCGGCGGCAGGGGAGGACCGCCGTCGGCCGAGCGGACCAGGGCGGAGGACTCCCCGGTGACCATCCGTACCGGATTGCGCTGCACGCGCGCGCGAAGGGCCGAGCCGCGGCGGTTGCCGAGGCCGCGCTCGGCGAGGGCGGTGCGCATCGAGGCCTCGGTGGAGTCGCGCGTCACGCCGATGACGAGGGTGCGGGCGCCTAGGGCCTCCGCGGCGAGCAGGGCGCCGTCCAGGATGAGGTGCGGGGCGCGGTTGAGCAGGACGGTGTCCTTGCGGCAGGCCGGTTCGTCCTCGCTGCCGTTGACGACGACCACGGGGCGTACCCCGCGACGGATCGCCGCGTCGGCGACGGCCCGCAGTTTCCGGGCGAAGGGGAAGCCGGCGCCGCCCCGGCCGCGCAGTCCGATGTGCTCGGCGAGGCGGGCGAGCGGCTCGCCCGCCAGGGGTTCCAGGGGGCCGTGCACCTTCAGGTGCATGGTCAGATCCAGGCGCTCGACCAGGTCGAAGCCCGAGGTGAGCACAGGGAGGCCGACGACGCGGACTTCGGGGACGTCGGGCAGTGACGCGTTCACGGGCGGCCTCCGGTGGCGGCGTTCCAGGGCTCGCCCGAGCTGGGGGCCTGGAAGGGCCGGGGCAGCGGTTCGGTGGCGGGGCCGCTGTCGTACGCGGGTTCGTAGTCGTAGGTGTCGTAGGTGTCGTTGGTGTCGTAGGCGTAGGTCTCGTGGGAGAGGTCGTAGACGGGCTGAGGGGTGGTGTCGTACGTGGGCTGCGGC
>NZ_WMBF01000308.1:0-7588 GCF_019400875.1 Streptomyces anatolicus
GTGCGGCGGGGCGTGCGGCGGGGCGGACAACTCCCGCGCCGAGCCCGCCGCTTCGTCCGTGCCGTCCGCGAGGTACCCTCGCCCTAAGGGCTTTTTGTCCGCTTCTGTGATAGTTCTTCGGTGTGACGTCCGTCGTGCCGCCCCTCGTGGCCAGGGTCCTGCTGCTCGCCGGCGGGAGTCTGAACGCGGCGCTCGCCGTTCTCGTCGCCTCCCCGCTGCCCCGCGTCCCGCTCCTGGTGCTCGTCGCGGCCGCGATCACCTCCTGGGGGCTGCTGCTCGTGGCGCCGGGGCTCATCGGTCTGCTCGCCGCCGCGCTCGCGGGGCGGCGCCACCCCTGGTGCGCGGGGCTCGCCTCACTCGCGTCCTTCGCGGCGCTCGTCTACGGAGTGATGCCCTACGCCGCCGCGTACGGCACGGCCGTACGGCAGGGGCAACCGCTCACCCCCGCCGGTTACTTCGACGGCGTCAACTACGCCAAGGTGCCCGACCGCTCCCGCACGCTCACCTACGCGCGCGTGGGCGACCGCGAGGCGCGCGGGCGGCGGGGGCACGGTCACAGGCTGGACCTCGACCTGTGGGCCCTGCCCAAGCGGGCCGGAGTGCGCCATCCCGCGGTCGTCTGGGTGCACGGCGGCGGCTGGAACAAGGGGCACCGCAGCCAGACCCCGGAATGGAACCGGTGGTTCAACGCGCGCGGGTGGTCCGTCTTCGACATCGACTACCGCCTCGCGCCCCGCGCCACCCAGCTCGACCAGATCGGCGACGTGAAGTGCGCGGTCGGCTGGGTCAAGCGTCACGCGCGCGCATACGGCGTCGACCCCGACCGCCTGCTGCTCATGGGCAGTTCGGCCGGCGGCAACCTCGCGCTCTCCGCCGCCTACACCGACGGCGACAGCCGGGTCCCGGCCTCCTGCGAGGCGCGGGACAGCTCGGTCTCGGGCGTCATCTCGCTCTACGGGCCCACCGACATGCGCCGCCTGATCGCCGGCACCGCGCTGCGCGCCGACCCCATGATGGCGCGCCTGATGGGCGGTTCGGCGGCCTCCGCCCCCGCCCGCTACCGCCTCGGCTCGCCCGCGCGCCTGGTGCGGGGCGACCTGCCCCCGACCCTGCTGCTGCACGGCGGCGCGGACCGCGCGGTGCCGGTGGCGCAGGCACGCGAGCTGGCGCGGCGCCTGAAGGGGGCCGGGGCCCCGGCGACGTACGTCGAACTGCCGTGGGCCGATCACTGTTTCGACGTGAACTGGGGCGGCTGGGGCAGCCAGATCGCCCGCGCGGCGACCGAACGTTTCCTCAGCAGGCTTGATCGTTCGCCTTATCCGGGAAAGAGCCCTGCGTAAAGACCTGCGAGGGCAGACTTCATCACTTCGAGTGATTCCTTGGCCTTGGGTTGCAGCCAACAACCCACGGTTGCCAGGCTGTAGCTGTCTGTCAACCTGATGGGAGTGGCCAGTGACTTTCGGTGAGCAGCCGGCGTATCTGCGCGTCGCGGGTGATCTTCGCAAGAAGATCGTCGACGGTTCGCTCCCGCCGCACACCCGGCTCCCCTCGCAGGCCAGAATCCGCGAGGAGTACGGCGTCTCGGACACCGTCGCCCTGGAGGCGCGCAAGGTCCTGATGGCCGAGGGCCTGGTCGAGGGCCGCTCCGGTTCGGGGACGTATGTGCGCGAGCACCCCGCCCCCCGCAAGATCATCCGCACCGGCTACCGCGCGGTGAACGGCGGCTCGACCCCCTTCCGCCAGGAGCAGGCCGCC
Organism: Streptomyces anatolicus; assembly: GCF_019400875.1. Taxonomy (NCBI): domain Bacteria; kingdom Bacillati; phylum Actinomycetota; class Actinomycetes; order Kitasatosporales; family Streptomycetaceae; genus Streptomyces; species Streptomyces anatolicus. Next base: position 1,756 of record NZ_WMBF01000308.1, read on the forward strand.
GACGGCGCGCGCGGCACCTGGGAGTCCCGCAGCGAGCAGGCCGAGGCGGGCGCCGGGATCGCCGAGCGCCTCGGCATCCGCCCGGGCGACCGCGTGATGTGCACCAAGTACGTGTTCCGGGACGCGGGCGAGGCGATGATGCTCTCCACCTCCTGGGAGCCCCTCGCCGTCACGGGCCGCACCCCCGTGATGCTCCCCGAGGAGGGCCCGCTCGGCGGCTGCGGGGTGGTGGACCGCATGGCGGCCATCGACGTCGTCGTGGACAACGTGGCGGAGGAGGTCGGCGCCCGCCCCGGCCTCGCCGAGGAGCTGACCGCGCTCGGCGGCGTCCCCGGCCATGTGGTCATCGTCGTCCAGCGGACGTACTACGCCTCGGGCCGCCCGGTCGAGACGGCCGACCTCGTCGTCCCCGCCGACCGGTACCGCGTCGCGTACCACCTGCCCGTGAAGTGAGCGCGGCCCCGGACGCGGCGGGGAGGTCCGGGGCGGGGCCGGGGGCGCATCCACGCGGTGCGCCCCCGGCCCTTGTCGTCCTGATGGCCGATTGACTACGGCCTGCGTACCTCTTTGTGCAAACTCGTATCCGCTGAGTAAAGGTCGGGCGTAGGCTCGGGCATATGCGGAGTGCGGTTTCCTTGGTGATCGAGGCGTGGCGCGCGCCGGGGGCGGCGAGCGGAGGAGCGCGATGAGCGACGGGACGGTCCTGCTGCCCTGGTTCGTCATACGACAAGACGACGACGGCAACCGCTATCGCGTGGGCAGGTTCGCGACGAAGGCCGAGGCCCAGAAGATCGCGGACAGCCTCGACGACCTCGGCTCCGACCAGCTGTACTCGGTCGAGCGGCTGAACCAGAACGGCGGCGGACGCCAGTAGCCCAGGGGGCGGCGGGACCTGACGGGCCGGACGGACCCTATAGCGCAGGCTCTAAGCTCCCGCGCATGAACGAACGCATTGTGGTGGGCGCCGCCCTGTTCGACGAGGGACGCCTGCTCGCCGCGCGGCGCAGCGCGCCCCCCGAACTCGCGGGCGGCTGGGAGCTGCCCGGCGGCAAGGTCGAACCGGGCGAGCGGTGCGAGGACGCGCTGGCGCGCGAGCTGCGCGAGGAGCTGGGCGTCGAGGTGGAGATCCTGGAGCGCGTGCCGGGCCAGTGGCCGCTCGCCAAGGGATACGCCCTTCGGGTGTGGAAGGCCCGCCTCCGCTCGGGAGTGCCCGAGCCTCTCCAGGACCATGACGAACTGCGCTGGCTCGCCCCTGATCAGATCTGGTCGGTCGAGTGGCTTGCCGCGGACGTGCCCGCGGTCACCGCAGCGCTCGAACAGCCACACGCCGCGCACTGACACCTCCCGCGCACCTCTACGCCGTTCGTGCCACAGTGCGCCCCCGGGCACGGTAAAGCCACCCGCATATCGGGTATGTGCCCATTAACCGCCCGAAATCGGACAGGTTCTGCCGATGGTCTGGAAGTGATCGGCGTGATCGACACCGAAGGCGACTGCGCGGAGTGGGACTTCCCCGCCGACCCCGGCGCCGTCCGCACCGCCCGCTCCGTCGTCCGCGAGCAGCTCGGCGACTGGGGCCTCGCCCGCCTCGGTGATGTCACCGCGCTGCTGGTGAGCGAGCTGGTCACGAACTCCCTGCGGTACGCGTCCGGGCCCATCGGCGTACGCCTCGTGCGCCCCGCCGACCCGCTGGGCGCACTCCTGGTGGAGGTCTCGGACCCGCTCCCCGACCCGCCGCTCGCCCGCACCGCCGCACCCGACGACGAGGGCGGCCGCGGCCTTCAGCTGGTGGCCCGCTCCTCGCGGAGCTGGGGCACGCGTCCCGGCCGCCCGGGCAGCACGGGCAAGACGGTGTGGTTCGAGCTGGCGCTGCCGGGTTAGAAGACTTGCAGTGTGCGAAGGGCGTCGGGCACAAGAGCAGCACGGGCCAAAAAGCGACGAGTCCGTGCTGTGATCGTGAACGCCGTGTGGCGCGGCACCGTAGTGCTGGATACTGCGGTCAGCCGTACGCGGCGGCCGGTGCCGGACGCGGTGAGCTGGAGGGGACGGTTCGCGTGAGCGAGATACCAGCGAAGGCGACGGAGCCCGAGGGGCCGTCGGGCGACGCGCAGGCCGAGCGGCCGTCGGGTGACCCGGCGGCCGGTGAGTCGAGCGGTGACGCGGGGGAGGGGTCCTGCGACGTGCCGGCCGGCCCGGCGGCCGACGTGACCTGGCAGAGCAGCCCGCCCGGCTCGATCTACGACTACATCAAGGTCGCCTCCTTCTCGATCGGCCCCGACGGCCTCGTCGACCAGTGGAGCGTGCGCGCCGAGCGGCTGTTCGGGGTCGCCGCGCGCGACGCGGTCGGCAAGGACCCCATCGAGGCGTTCGTGCCGCCCGAGCTGCGTGCCGACGGCCACCGCAAGATGGCAGAGATCCTCGACGGACGGGAGTGGACGGGCGTCGTCCCCTTCCGCGTCCCCGAGGGCGAAGGCGGCGGATCCGGTGGACTGGGCGGACCGGGCGGACCGGGCGGGCCGGGCGCATCGGGCATGGAGGGCATCGCCGAGGTCTACGTCATGCCGACCGGCACGGAGGAGGGCGAGCGGGCCGCGGTCTGCATCGTCGTCGACGTCCGCGCGCTCCGGCAGATCGAGACGGACCTCGCCTCCTCGCAGGCCATTTTCGGCCAATCTCCCTTCGGCTTCCTGCTGTTCGGCACGGATCTCAAGGTGCTGCGGGCCAACCGCCGCTTCGCCGAGGTCTTCGGCGGCGGCGTCGAGGACCAGCGCGGCCGCACCGTCCACGACTATCTGCCGCGCCATGAGGCCGACCGGATGGCCGCCGCGATGAAGCGGGTCCTGGAGACCGGCGACGCCGTCACGGACATGCAGATCGTCGGCCCCACGCCCGGCGGCAAGGACCGCAGGCACTGGTCGATCAACCTCTACCGCGTGCACAGCGGTTCGGGCCGCCCCATCGGCGTCGCGGGCCTCGGCACCGACGTCACCCGGCGGCACGCGGCCGCCCGCGAGGCCGCCCAGGCCCGCCGCAACCTCGCCCTCCTGAACGAGGCGGGCGCCCGCATCGGCAACTCCCTCGACCTGGAGACGACCGCGAGGGAACTCCTCGACGTCGCCGTCCCCGGCTTCTGCGACCTCGCCTCCGTCGACCTCTACCAAGGCCTGCTCGACGGCGACGAGACCCCGCCCGGCCTCGCCGACGGCAGCGCGGAACTGCGCCGCGTGGCCTTCTCGAGCGCCGTCGCCGACGCCCCCTTCCCGGACGGCGGCGAGCCCGTCGACGTCGGCTCCGTGCATCGCTTCGCCTTCACCTCGCCCTGCGCCGACGCCCTGCGCGCGGCCCGCCCCCGGCTGACCACCGCCGAGGACGACGAGTCCGCGAGCCGTCTCACCGGCGGCCTCATCCAGTCGACGCTCGCGGTGCCGATGGTCGCCCACGACACCGTCGTCGGCCTCGCCCAGTTCTCCCGTACGAAGGGCAGCGAACCCTTCGGCGAGCGGGACCGGGCGCTCGCCGTCGAACTGGCCGCGCGCGCCGCCGTCTGCATCGACAACGCCCGCCTCTACCGCCGCGAGCACGAGCGCGCCCTGATACTGCAGCGGTCCCTGCTCCCGCCCGGTGACCCCGAGGCGTCCGGGCTCGACATCGCCTGCCGCTATCTGCCGGGCAACGCCGCGACGGAGGTCGGCGGCGACTGGTTCGACGTCATCGAACTGCCCGGGCACCGCACAGCCCTCGTCGTCGGCGACGTCATGGGCCGCGGCCTGCGCGCCGCCGTCGCCATGGGGGAGCTGCGCACCGCCGTGCGCACCCTGGCCCTCCTGGACCTGGAGCCCGCCGAGGTCCTTTCCGCCCTCGACGAGATCGCCCGCGGCCTCGGCAGCCCCGCCGGGCCCCAGCAGAGCCCCCGGGCCGCCCGCAAGGCCGCGGACGCCGACCTCAGCGAGGTGTACCTCGCGACGTGCGTCTACGCGGTCTACGACGCCGTCACCCGCCGCTGCACCTTCGCCAACGCGGGGCATCTGCCGCCCGTCCTCGTCGAGCCCGGCGAATCGGCGCTCATGCTCGACGTGCCGCCGGGGCTGCCGCTCGGGGTGGGCGGCGAACCCTTCGAGGACGTCGAGGTCGAACTCCCCGAGGGCGCGCTCCTCGCCCTCTACACCGACGGGCTCGTCGAGTCCCGCGACCATCCGCTCGACGAGGGCCTGAACGCGTTCGTACGCGCCCTCAACGACGCGCCTCCCGCCCTGGAGGACGTCTGCGACCACGTCCTGAACACCCTCGACACCCACCACGGCGAGGACGACATCGCCCTCCTGACGGCGCGTGTCCAGGGCCTGCCCGCCGAGCACGTCGGGGACTGGACGCTGCCGCGTGACCCCAAGTCGGTGGGGCGCGCCCGCGAACTCGCCTGCGACCAGCTGCGCGACTGGGACCTCGATCCCCTCTGCGACACGGCGGAACTGCTCGTCAGCGAGCTGGTCACCAACGCCCTGAGGTACGGCGAGGGGGAGATCAGACTCCGCCTCCTGCTCGACCGCACCCTGGTCTGCGAGGTCTGGGACGGCGGCTTCGTCCAGCCGCGCCGCCGACGAGCCCGCGACACCGACGAGGGCGGCCGCGGCCTCCAACTGGTCGGCCTGCTCAGCGCCGGCTGGGGCTCCCGGAGGACCCCGCGGGGCAAGACGGTCTGGTTCGAACTGCCACTCCCCGACGGCGATACCGAACCGGTGGACCCGGCGGAGGCCCTGCTCAGCCTCTTCTGACCCCGCGCCCAGCCGCCGGCCGGCTCCCCGTGCGGGGCCCTGCGGTGCGCGCGGGCGGGCGCGGGTCTGGGGTGTCCCAGACGGACGTCCGCTGGTCTGGCGTGCGGACGCCCGCAGAGGGGGGCGCGTGCCGACCCCTTGGGCCTCATGCGGGCGCCGACCGGCTTCAGGCTCGGACGGTCGTGGCTCTCGCTGTCCGGCGCCCGCAGGGGGCGCGCCCCCTGGGCCTCAGGCGGGGCGCCCGACCGGCCTGAGCGGCGCCCTCACAGCGGGGGCGGCCGGGCTCACGCGCCCGCCACGAGGGCCCGCCTCACGTGGTCGCCTTGAGGGCGGCGAGGCGGGCCTCCACCTCTGCCGCGTCGCCCAGGCCGTCCAACTCCTCGAACTGCGCGTCGAGCGAGGACGCGGCCAGCTCCTGTTTGCCGAGCGCCCGCGCCTCCTCGCGGCGCACCTTCTCCTCGAAGCGGCTCAGCTCGCTGGTCGGGTCGAGGACGTCGATGGTCCGGGCGGCGTCCATCATCTGGTTCTGCGCCTGCGCGGTCTTGGCGCGCGCCACCAGCTGATCGCGCCTCGACCGGAGATCCGCCAGCTTCGTCTTCATCCGGTCGAGCCCCGACCTGAGCCTGTCCACGATCTCCGTCTGCGAGGCGATCGTCGGCTCGGCCGCCTTCGCCTCCTTCTCGCACTGCACCTGCCGCCCGAGCGCCACCTTGGCGAGCCGGTCGAACTTGTCGGCCTCCGTCGCGCTCCCGCCCGCCCGCAGCTCATCGGCCTTCCGGCTCGCGGCGAGCGCCTTGCCGCCCCACTCCACGGCCGCGTCCTGGTCCTCCCGGTGGTCCTGCTCCAGCATCCGCAGATTGCCGATGGTGGTCGCGACCGCCTCCTCGGCCTCCCTGATGTTGTCCGTGTAGTCGCGGATCAGCTGGTCGAGCATCTTCTGCGGATCCTCGGCCTGGTCGAGGAGCGCGTTGATGTTCGCCCTGGCGAGCTGGGTGACACGGCCGAGGATGGTCTGCTTCGTCATGGCCTGGTCCTCCTTGTACGAGGGTCGAGAGGGATGTACG
>NZ_WMBF01000309.1:0-7545 GCF_019400875.1 Streptomyces anatolicus
GGCTTGGGGGACGTGGCCCGGAAGCGGGCCACTGTCCCGTCGTCGCTCCAGCGGTGCAGGCCCGCCTTCTCCAAGGCGCGGACGGAGGCGGGGTTGGCGAGTTCGACCTCTGCGTACACGGTGGTGACCTCCGGCGAGGTCAGGGCGTGGGCCACAAGCGCCCGGGTGGCCTCCGAGGCATAGCCGCGGCCACGACGCGAGGCGACGACGCCGTAGCCGATCTCCACCGAACCCTCGCTCGGCGGCCAGAGCAGGCTCAGGGAACCGACCACCAGATCGCTCTCGCGTTCGATGATCAGCCGATGACCGTGCGCGCCGGGGTCGTCGGAGCCTCCGGAGCCATCAGTGCCGCCGGAGGCTCCGGCGATCTGCTCGGCGATGACGCCCGCGATGACGCGGTCGCCCTCGGCAGGGAAGTCCCGCGCCCAGCGCGGCGACCGGCGGTCGGCGAGGACGTCGGCGACCTCGCCCCGGCTCCAGGGCCTCAGCAGAAGGCGCTCGGTGGTCAGTTCGGTGGTGAGGGAGAAGACGGAGAAGGTGGACACGCGACACTCCAGGTCGTTGCGATGACGACCGGGCCGCTCGCGGTGAGCCCTGCTTCCTCAGGCTCGCGCGACCCGGACAAGGGCATGCGGATGAAGCGCCTGGCGGGCCATATTCATCAACCTCCCTCGTCACGGCGGATCACACATAGCGAGCGCGGATCACAAAGACCGAGCGCGGATCACGCAGATCACGCTTGACGGGACGCTATCAAACGACGGCCCACCGAGGACCGACTCGCACGATCAAGGGAACATGTGTTCTATTCTGAGGTCAGTGCTACCGAGGAGGCCTCATGCGCTGGGAGAACCTCTCCGGCGGGCCGCGCCAGGCCACTGCGGACCCCGCGCTGTTCGGCGCGGACGCGGTGACGACACGGACCTTCGACACCCCCGAATTCGCGGGGATCACCTTCCACGAGATCCGGGCCCGCTCGATCGTGAACCGCGTGCCGGGCGCGTCCCGCATGCCGTTCGAATGGACGGTGAACCCGTACCGGGGCTGCACGCACGCGTGCGTCTACTGTTTCGCGCGCAAGACCCACAGCTATCTGGACCTGGACACCGGCATCGGGTTCGACAGCCAGATCGTCGTGAAGGTCAACGCCGCCGAACTGCTCCGCCGCCAGCTCGCCTCGCCCCGCTGGCACGGCGACCACATCGCCATGGGCACCAACGTCGACTGCTACCAGCGCGCGGAAGGCCGCTACCGCCTGATGCCGGGGATCATCGAGGCCCTGCGCGACCGCGGCAACCCCTTCTCGATCCTGACGAAGGGCACGCTGATCCTGCGCGACCTCGATCTGCTGCGGCAGGCGGCCGCGGTGACCGACGTCGGCATCTCCGTCTCCGTCGGCTTCACCGACCAGGAGCTGTGGCGCACCGTCGAGCCCGGCACGCCCGCTCCGGAGCGGCGCCTGGACGTCGTACGCACCCTCACCGACCACGGCATCGGCTGCGGGGTCCTGATGGCGCCCGTCATCCCCTTCCTGGGCGACCACCCCGACCAGCTGCGCGCCACGGTGCGGGCCATCGCCGCCTCCGGCGCGACCTCCGTGACACCGCTGGTGCTGCATCTGCGGCCGGGCGCGCGCGAGTGGTTCATGACGTGGGTGGGGCAGCACCATCCGCATCTGGTGCGGCGGTACGAGCGGCTGTACGCGGAGGGGGCCTACGCCCCGAAGTGGTACCAGCGGCGCATCACCCGGCATGTCCACGAACTGGCCGAGGAGTTCGGCATCGGCCCCACGCGCGCGGGTGCCTCCCGCCGGATCCGCGTACCCAAGCAACCGGAACCGGGGCCGGAGCCGACGGCCGGCCCCACCCAGCTCACGCTGCTGTAAGGCTCACCCCGTCTCCAGACGTCGAGTATCCGGCGCCGAGCCTGCTCCTTTCAGGTTGTTCCGCGGCGGAACGCCCGCTTCACGGCGGGCTTTCCGGGACGATGCGCCAGAGGTCGTGGCGTGCACGGCCCCGGACCCTCCGCCCTGGGGAGCCTGATGAACACACGCGCTGTCGCCCTCTGCTCGCTCGCCGCGCTGACCGGGCTTGCCGCCGCCGTGCCGCCCGCCGCGGGCGTCCCGTCCGCCCCGCCCACGGCACGCGCCACGCACGCCCCCCTAGCGTGGAAGGCGTGTGCGACGAAGGCCCTGCCCGCGCTGCAGTGCGCCTCGCTGAAGGTCCCGCTCGACCACGAAGAGCCGGACGGGCGGCAGATCACCCTCGCCCTGTCGCGCGTCCCGCACACCGCGCAGACGTTCCAGGGGCAGCTCCTGGTCAACCCCGGCGGTCCGGGCGGCAGCGGTCTCGGCATGGCCGGATCCGTCGCCAGGGCGCTGCCCGAAGAAGTCGCCGCCCAGTACGACGTGATCGGCTTCGACCCGCGCGGCGTCGGCAAGAGCGAGCCCTCGCTCAACTGCCGCCCCGGGCACTTCAAGCCCGTACGGCCGGACACCGTCCCCAGGACGCCCGAGGCGGAGCAGGCCAACCTCGACCGGGCGCGGGCCTTCGCGCAGGGGTGCGCCTCCCGGCACGGGGACGTTCTGCCGTTCATCGACACGGTGAGCACGGTCAAGGACATGGACGCCATCCGCGCGGCCCTCGGCGCGGAGCGGCTGAACTTCTTCGGCTACTCGTACGGCAGCTACCTGGGCGCGGTCTACGGAAAGCTCTATCCGCACCGCGTGCGCCGGATGGCGCTCGACTCCCTGGTCGACCCGGACGGCGTCTGGTACGAGGCCAACCTCCGCCAGGACCAGGCTTTCGACGCCCGCCACAAGGCGCTCATGGCCTGGATCGCCCGGCACGACACGGCGTACGGCCTCGGCAAGGACCCCGACAAGGTCGAGGCCAGGTGGTACGCGATGCGGGACGCGCTGGCCGAGAACCCGGCGGGCAAGAAGGTGGGCGCCGCCGAGCTGGAGGACACCTTCCTGCCGGGCGGCTACTACAACGGCCTCTGGCCCCGCCTCGCCGAGGCCTTCGCGGCGTACGTGAACGACAAGGACCCCCGCCCGCTCCTCACGGCGTACGAGCGTTTCGGCGCGAACGGCACGGCGGCGGACGAGAACGGCTACAGCGTCTACACGGCCGTACAGTGCCGGGACGCGCTGTGGCCGCGCGACTGGCGTACGTGGCGCGAGGACAACGCGCGCGTGCACGCGAAGGCACCCTTCTCCACCTGGAACAACGCCTGGTACAACGCCCCGTGCGCGTTCTGGCCGACGCACCACCTGAGCCCGCCGGACGTCTCCAACTCCGCGCTGCCGCCCGTGCTGCTCTTCCAGGCGACCGACGATCCGGCCACTCCGTACGGGGGCGCGGTCGCCCTGCACCGGAAGCTGCGCGGATCTCGCCTGGTCGTCGAGGAGGGCGGTGGCAACCACGGTGTCACGCTCCGCGGAAACGCCTGCCTGGACCGGCACTTGACGGCTTACCTGACGACCGGTGAGGTTCCAGGGGCCGGTGTCGAGACCCCGGGAGTCGGCGGTGAGGCCTCCGGGGGCGGCGGTGAGGCCGACGCCGTGTGCGAGGCGCCCGCGGAGCCGAAGCCGTCGCGCGCCAAAGCCGGCTCCACCCGGCCCGGGCGCGGGGCGTTGTCAGTGCCGTGGTCCACCATGGGGACATGAGCCGACTGACCCACATCAGCGCCCCCGAGGGCGTCGCCCCCGCCTCCGCGTACACCCACGTCGTGATGGGCTCGGGCCGCTTCATAGCGGTGTCCGGCCAGTTGGCCCTGGACGAGAAGGGCGAGCTGGTCGGCGAGGGCGACGCGGCGGCCCAGGCCCGCCAGATCTTCGAGAACCTGCGGCGCTGCCTCGCCGCGGCGGGCGCCACCTTCGACGACGTGGTGAAGCTGACGTACTTCGTGACGGACATGGCGCACATGCCGGCGGTGCGCGCCGCGCGGGACGCCTTCCTGGACCCTGAGCGGCTGCCCGCGGCCTCGGCGGTGCAGGTCGTCTCTCTGGTCGCCCCCGAGTTCCTGATGGAGATAGAGGCGTTCGCCGTGGTGGCCGAGTAGCCGCGGGCCTCACCCGGCACAGATGCGCACCCCCGCGCCCAGTAGCCACGGCCTCACTCCGGCAGCCGCGCCAGCGCCGCCGCGGCCGCCGCCGCGAGCCTGGGGTGACCGCACGCCTCGGTCAGGACCGGGCGGGCCCGCCCGTCGCCCAGCGCGCCGAGCCCTTCCACACAGGCGAGCGCGATCTTGCCGTAGGGGTCGTGCGGCGCGAGTCTGCGGCGCAGCGTGGTGATCAGCGCGGGCGCCGACTCCGGGGCGCGCAGCTCCGTCAGCAGGCGCACGGGGTAGAGGGCGTAGGCGACGCGGAGTTCGTTGGTCGCGAGGGCCGCCGCGGCGCGTGCCGTGCGGGGGTCGCCGAGGCGGGCCAGGGCGTGGGCGGCGGCGGCGCACCGCGGGGGGTCCCGGTGGTTGAGGAGGAGGACGAGCGACTCGAAGGCCCTGCGGTCCCCGGCCATGCCGAGCCGGACCGCCACCAACTCCCGCGCCCACAGGGGCTGCCCGGGAGAGACGAGCACCTCGGCCAGTTCGTCGAGGTCACCGGTCGCGACCAGCCTCTCGTACTCCTGCGAGGCCCCCGCCTCACGGCGTAAACGCTCCGTCACCGTCCGCAACTCCTCATCCATGGCGCGAGCCTAAGCGTTGCGCGGCGGTCGCGATGTAGATCACAGAGATCGGGGATCCCGGCGGGCTGGCGCGCTCGTTACTCGGCGGTTAATCTCATGTGAGCGGGGCACACTCCCCGTGAGCACCTCCTCGCGACGGCCTGGTGACGCAGCCGTCGTGGGTGTTAGTCGGTTCGGTATCTCAGTACGGCACGGCTCCGGGACAGGGCCGGTCGGCTTCTCACCAGGCGTGGACCCCCGCCGCTCACCAGGCGCGGATCTTCGCGCCGCCCACCGGGCGTGGACCTTCGCGCCGCCCGGCCACGACACCCGACACCCCCCTCTCCGCACGCCCCGCGACAGCTCCTGTCCGCGTGCGCCCCTCAGTCGTCACTCTCTTCTGGAGTCCACGCATGGACACTCCCTTGAACACGGTCGCCGTCATCGGTCTGGGCACCATGGGCACCGGAATCGCCGAGGTCCTGGCCCGCGCGGGCCGTGAGGTCATCGGCATCGACATCAGCCAGGCGGCGGCCACCCAGGCGGTCACGGCCCTGGAGACCTCCACCGCCCGTGCCGTGCGCCGCGAGCGCCTCACCGAGGAGGAGCGGCGCGGCATCCTCGCCCGCTTCCGCACCTTCACCGATCCGCGCGCCGCAGCCGACGCCGACCTGGTGATCGAGGTCGCCCCGGAGTCGTACGAGATCAAGCAGCAGATCATCCGCGAGCTGGACGGCGTGGTGCGCCCCGAGACGATCATCGCGACCGGCACCAACGCGCTCTCCGTGACCCGTCTCGCCGCCGAATCGGCGTGCCCCGAGCGGGTGTTGGGCCTGCACTTCTTCAACCCGGCGCCCGCGATGAAGCTCGTCGAGGTCGTCTCGTCCGTGCTGACCTCCCCCGCCGCCGTCGCCGCGGTCACCGAGCTGGCGCACGCCCTGGGCAAGGAGCCCATCGCGGTCGGCGACCGGCCCGGCTTCGTCGCCGACGGGCTGCTCTTCGGCTACCTCAACCAGGCCGCCGCGATGTACGAGGCGAAGTACGCCTCCCGCGAGGACATCGACGCCGCGATGAAGCTCGGCTGCGGGCTGCCGATGGGCCCGCTCGCGCTGCTCGACCTGATCGGCGTGGACACCGCGCGCACGGTCCTCGACGCCATGTACGCCGAGTCGCGCGACCGGCTGCACGCGCCGGCGCCCATCCTCAAGCAGCTCAGCGAGGCGGGCCTGACCGGCCGCAAGGCGGGGCGCGGCTTCTACACGTACGCCGAGCCGGGCAGCGCGGAGGTGGTGCCCGACGCGCTGACCCCGCTGGAGGGCGAGCGGCGCGCCCAGGGACGTACCGTCCGCTCCGTCGGTGTCGCGGGCTCGGGGACGATGGCGTCCGGCATCGCGGAGGTCTTCGCCAAGGCCGGTTACGACGTAGTGCTCGCCGCGCGCACCGAGGAGAAGGCCCAGGCCGCCAAGGCCCGGGTCGGCAAGTCCCTGACGCGCTCCGTCGACAAGGGCAGGATGACGGCCGAGGCCGCGGCGAAGACCCTGGACCGGATCACTCCGGCCGGTTCCTACGAGGCGTTCGCCGACGTCGACCTGGCGCTCGAGGCCATCGCCGAGGACCTGGAGGTCAAGCGGCAGCTGTTCCAGGCGCTCGACAAGGTCTGCAAGCCGGGCGCGATCCTGGCGACCACCACCTCGTCGCTGCCGGTGGTGGCCTGCGCCCGCGCCACCATGCGCCCGCGCGACGTGATCGGCATGCACTTCTTCAACCCGGCCCCGGCGATGAAGCTCGTCGAGGTGGTCCGCACCGTGCTGACCGCCGACGATGTGCACGCCACGGTCCGCGAGGTCTGCGCGACCATCCGCAAGCACCCGGTGGACTGCGGCGACCGCGCGGGCTTCATCGTGAACGCGCTGCTGTTCCCCTACCTCAACAACGCGATCAAGATGGTCCAGGAGCACTACGCCACGCTCGACGACATCGACGCCGCGATGAAGCTCGGCGGCGGCTACCCCATGGGCCCCTTCGAGCTGCTGGATGTCGTGGGCCTTGACGTCTCGCTGGCCATCGAGAAGGTCCTGCACCGCGAGTTCCGCGACCCGGGCCTCGCCCCGGCGCCGCTGCTCGAACACCTGGTGGCCGCGGGCTGCCTCGGCCGCAAGACGGGCCGGGGCTTCCGCGAATATGCCCGGCGCTGAGCCGGCCGAGGAGCACCGGGGGGCGCGGGCGGACTGGGGCGGGCTGCTCGGGCCCCCGGGCGGCCCCGTCCCTCGGGAGCACCGCGCCGCGCATATGCAGTACGTTCGTGGCATGTCCAAGGCCGCCAAGTCCTCACGTACGCCCGCTACGCCCGACGCTCCGGAGAGCGCCGCGGGCAGCCGGGCCGCCGCCCAACGGCTCAAGATGCGCAGGGAGCTGGCGGCCGCGGCCATGGAGCTGTTCGCGACCAAGGGGTACGAGGCGACGACGGTGGACGAGATCGCCGCCGCCGCGGGTGTCGCCCGCCGGACCTTCTTCCGGCACTTCCGCTCCAAGGAAGAGGCGATCTTCCCCGACCACGACGACACCCTGATCCGCGCGGAGGCGGTGCTCAACGCCGCTCCCCCGCACGAGCACCCGCTGGACACGGTGTGCCGGGGCATCAAGGAGGTCATGAAGATGTACGCGGCCTCGCCCGCGGTCTCCGTGGAGCGCTACCGCCTCACCCGCGAGGTGCCCACGCTCCGCGAGCGCGAGATCGCCTCGGTGGCCCGTTACGAACGGCTCTTCACCCGCTATCTCCTGGGCCACTTCGACGAGCACGCGCACCACGACGGCAACGACGACCCGCTGCTCGCCGAGGTCGCCGCGTCCGCGGTGGTCACGGCCCACAACCACGTCC